>CACZQU010000064.1 GCA_902783305.1 uncultured Lachnospiraceae bacterium
CGCCAGGCGTTTCCAAAGTATGTGCTGGATTACCGTGTGATTCTGCCTCAGGGAAGCTGGCTGAACCGGGTTTCCTCACGGGATCCGGACTGGAGCGGTAATATCTTTGATTTTTACTGCCGTTGTATTGACTCTCTGACCGAAGACCTGCCCTCGCCTGGTCATCTGGATCCGGTAAGAGCGAAAACCTTTACAGCGGAGGCAGGAGGCTGTATAGGGGAGATTTTTGCCAATGCGCTGATCCATGCCGACTATTATGGCGGGGGAGGTATCGTCGCCGATCAGGCGGAGGATTATATCCGTATCGCCAATCCCGGAAGCTTTCAGGTGGATATCTGGGACGCTATGGCAGGCGGTGTGACGGAGTACCGGAATGAAGCGCTGGCAAGAATGTTCCATCTGGTTGGGGCGGGTACCGGAAACGGAGAAGGACTGCGCAGAGTGATAAAGACCTGGGAAAGATATCAGCTGCCTGCTCCTCAGATCTCGGAGTTTATCCTGATGAACCGTGTGATGGTGACAGTCAGATTCAAAAACGCACAACGCAGTGATGCGGGAGTAAAGCGTAAGCCGGAATCCGGCAGAACCCTCAGGGAAAGTGAGATCACCCTGGAGGAACAGGAGTTCCCGGAGGCCGTTCTGAGAGAGACGGAGGAGGAAGCCGGGAAGGAAAGCGGGAATGAAGGAGAGAAAGAAATCTTTGCGTTGTTTGACGGAAAAGGATAAAGCATAACGGTGCGGGGAGAATCCGGCCGAAAAACCGAACCCCTGCGGTATACACCGCAGGGGTTCGGTTTTTTCGGCTGTCTGATCGACGTGACGGAACAGCTGCCGGCTTTTTCTGCAGGAATATCAGCTTTTATGGTTCAGCTGATGAAGGTGGTGTCTCACTTTTTCCCAGAATCTGCGCCAATGTCCTGAGCATCTCAGCGACGTCATATGGCTTGGCCAGATGCCCGTTCATACCGGATTCCAGGGCAATTTTCCTGTCCTCCTCAAAGGCATTGGCGGTGACGGCAATGATGGGAATATTTGCCTTCCCGGGATCTTCCAGTGACCGGATCCGCTTAGCTGCTTCATACCCGTTCATGCGCGGCATCTGAACATCCATCAGGATGACATCGTAATACCCGGCAGGATGATAGGCCATCTTTTCGACGGCTTCCAGCCCGTCCCTGGCGATGTCGATGGAGAAGCCCGATTCCTCCAGGATGGTGGTGGCGATCATCTGATTCATCTCGTTGTCCTCAGCCAGAAGAATTGAGTTCCGGGAAAAATCCGGAGCAGTCTTCGTTTCCGTTTGTGTTTCATCGGAATTACCGAAGGGGCGGGATAAAACGCTTTTCAGCTCGGACATGAACAACGGTTTGGAGCAGAAGGCCGTAACGCCTGCCTGTCTTGCTTCATCTTCAATATCCAGCCAGTCATAGGCGGTGAGAATGATGATGGGTGCACTGGTGCCGATCTCTTTGCGGATTCGCCTTACGGTTTCGATTCCGTTGAGATCCGGCATCATCCAGTCGATGATGTAGACCTGAAATTCGTCTGCGTTGTCCAGAGCATCCTTGGCGCGGATGACAGCCTCTTTGCCGTAGTTTGTCCAGTCAGGGCGCATTCCGATTTCGCGAAGCATGGCGCATACGGAAAGACAGGTATGGGTGTCGTCGTCCGCCACTAAAGCCCGCAGCCCCTGCAGCTCGGGCACCGGCTCAGGTTTTACGCCGGTTGTACTGATCCTGCAGGGAAGATCTACGACAAATTCGCTGCCGCATCCTGTCCTGGACCAGACGGTAATCGTACCGCCCATCATATCCACTATGTTTTTCGTGATGGCCATGCCAAGGCCCGTACCCTGGATGCCGCTGACGGTGCTGCTTTTCTCACGGGTAAAGGCTTCAAAGATCGTCTTCTGGAATTCCTCGCTCATGCCGATGCCGTTATCCTTGATCCGGAATTCGAAAAGAGCTTTGTCGGGAGATGCAGAAGGTTTTTCGATTACACGGAAGCTGATGATACCGCCATTTGGAGTAAATTTGATGGCGTTGGACAGAATATTCAGCAGAATCTGATTCATCCGCAGTCTGTCTGTGATGATGTCTTCATGCACCACATCCTGTGTGTCAATGAACAGCTCCAGCTGCTTGGCGGTGACATTAGAATGGATGATGGTGCGAAGATCGTGGATAATGTCCGGGAGATGGGCATCCGATTCATCAATGGAAAATTTTCCGCTTTCAATCCGGCTCATGTCCAGGACGTCATTGATCAGAGAGAGAAGATGCTGGCTGGATACGGATATTTTTCCCAGATAGTCCTGCACCTGCTCCTTGTTGTTGATGTGTGAGGCAGCCAGTGCGGTGAAGCCGACGATAGCGTTCATGGGAGTGCGGATATCGTGGGACATATTGTTCAGGAAAGCGGTTTTTGCCCGGTTCGCGTGCTCGGCCGCGGCCAGCGCGTCCGCCAAAGCGGCCTGGCTTCTGGCCAGATCCCGGTTTTTTTCCTCCAGTACAAGACGCTGGGCTTCCTTTTCCCTTGCTTCCTTCCGCGTTCTCCTGGAATCCCGGATCAGAAGGAAAAACACAATCGCCGCAACGGCCAGGATGGGGGCGGCGAACAACGGGATATGATCAAGAATCAGGTCATAAACGCTGTAAGCATACAGCTCTCCGGTGTAACGGTAGGAAAGATTCTGTGCGAAATCGCCGCCGATCACGCTGATGCCGCGGTTCAGAAGCTTCAGAAGTCCTTCGTTGCCGATCTTCACGCCAAAGCACCGGTCATCGTTCCGGTTGGTCTGGTGAAGGGAAAGGGTCCGGTAGCGGTGGTTTTTCAGAATGTCATTAGCCCGAAGACCGTTCAGGGTCGTGCAGGCCGCCTCACCGGAGAGAACTGCGTGAAGACAGTCATCAATGGAGGGATAAAAGGTAATCCTGGCATCCGGAAAATTGGTCTGAATATAGTAATACTGCATCCGGTTGTTTTCATTCACAGCGAAGTGAGTACAGGTGTCTTCGCTGTAGGATTCTCTGGACACGATCTGCGTGGAGGCTGAAGCCACAGCGGAAGACTGGTAGAGTCCGCTTTCTTCGGAATAATACAGCCCCCCGCCGACCGGAAATGCCGCATCGATGGATCCAAGGCCCAGATCCCGGATCATGTCGTCATAGCTTTCATATCCCTGGTAGGTGACTGCCATATCCGAAATACCCAGCGAATTGAGGATCCCGGGAACGATATCCCTGACCAGGCCGTTTACCTGACCCTGCTTATCGGTATCGCTGTATGGCAGGTAATTCTCCAGGTAGCCGATTGTCAGCGCGTCATGTGCATGGAGCCACTCCTTTTCAGAGGAGGAAAAAGCACGGGCGGTGACGCTGACAGAGTAATATCTGGCTTTCAGGGAATTGAGAAAGCCAGGCTCCCCGGCTGCCAGCTGTGTCTGCGCCTCATTTAAAGCGGCAAGCAGATCCGGCCTTTGCTTGCTGACGCAGAGATAATAATCCGCCGAACCGAAGGCATACAGTACCTCTCCGTGCTCTCTGACATGGGAACCGTCGCTTTCCACGACAAAAACGTCCAGACTGTGGGAATCGAAAGCCTCGAAAAGCTTACGGTTATCCGGATAGGCGATGACGTTGGCGAGCACGTTGTGTTCAGCGAGAAAGCGATTCAGGACGTTTACCATAGCGCTGTCCAGTACGCCGATTTTTTTTCCGTTTAATGTTTCAGGGTCGGAGGTGATATCGGTCTGTGAATCCTGTTTGACCAGATAGTAGGACTCACTGCCCATGACCGCATCCGGGTAGCTGATCAGACCGGTGCGCTCTTCCCGGTAGGCCAGACCTGCAAGCAAATCAATCTCTCCATCCAGGAACATCTGATAAAGCTCGCTGAAGCCGCCATAGACATAATCGTATTTCCAGCCGGTGTACTCAGAGAGCTTACGGTAGTACTCGTAGGCATATCCCGTTTTGACCGCGCCCGGGGCAGCTCCCTCCTGAAAAACCTCATTTTCGTAATAACCGACACGGACAAGCTCTGTATGGATCTGCCCGGCATGAACCGGAATAAGAAGAAAAATGCCTCTAACGACAATCAGAACGCAAAGACATATCGTTTTCACCCTTGCGCATCGTTTATCGTCAACTGATTTCTCAAGCATCTTGTCTGCCTCCTGAGTACATCTGTATAAACCGCCCTTTGAGCTGCCGGTTCCCCTGCAGGCGCTTAGGAGCTGTGCACAATTATCCTTAACATCTGACTTGTCCAAGTCCGCCCAGGCGGCGTTGGTCTCGTCTTCCGACTCGGTCGGCGCTAAACGAGTGCCACCGGCACTCAGCGCCGTCATTCGACGATGTCAGCCGCTGATGACCCGCATCCGTAATGATAGGGTAAGCGTCAGCTTGCGCGTATCGCAAGCAGCGCTTCACGCTGCTTCAGAATCTGGTCCAGAAGAGCGGTATAGTCGGTATCCTGTCCGGTACGCAGTAATTCGGTCAACTGGGAGACAGGGATATAGATCGGAGAAAGCGCAAGATTCCCCAACGAACCCTTGAGAGCATGAGCTGCCTCAAAGGCCGCTTTTTTATCGCCGCTTCTGATCGCGGAGGAAAGCTTTTCATACCCTTTATCATCCAGCACCATATTGACCATACGCAGATAAAAGGCTTCGTTGTTCATGCAGCGGCCCAGGCCTTCATCAATATTTGCGCCGAACTGGCGCAGAGAATCAATCGTCAGCATTTGATTACCCCATTTGTAAAATAAAGAATCGGAATTGTCATAGTTTCCTGATGTAGAGCTCAAACTCATCGACGGGCAATGGCTTTGAAAAGACATAGCCCTGCACGAAATCGCAGCCCAGCGCTTTTAATGTCATCAGCTGCTCTGCGGTTTCCACGCCCTCCGCCACTGTCGTAAGCCCCAGGGAATGTGCCAGACGGATGACGGCTTCGATCAGTCTGGTATCCTTTTTGCCGCGGAAAGCCGTACGGATGAACTGCATGTCCAGCTTGAGCGCGTCGATAGGCAGCGTGGCGACCATGTTCAGCGAGGAATACCCCGTGCCAAAGTCATCCATTTCAATATAGAAGCCGCTGTCCCGCAGGTTTTTTACAACGTTGATGAGCTGCTCGGCGTTGTCGGTGTAAGCGGATTCCGTGATTTCCAGATGGAGCTCCCCGTGGGCAAGATCAGCCTCATTCACAGCCCTCTCCAGTTTTTTCAGGAGCGGAAGGTCATCCAGATCGATGCGTGATACATTGACGGAAACCGGGATCGATCGTCCATACTGCTGCCGCCATGTCCTGATCTGCACCGCCGCTTCGCTCCAGACATACAAATCCAGCTCACGGATCAGCCCGCTTCTTTCAAACAACGGAATGAAGACACCCGGATTGATCATGCCGAGCTTCGGGTGCTGCCACCTGACCAGAGCCTCGGCACCGCTTAAGACGGGTGAGGAGGGGCGGATATCGAACTTCGGCTGATAATACACGGTAAACTGTTTTTCCAGGATCGCTGTCCGGAAATCCTCCAGCAGCTGTTCGGCATAGAGCTCCTTCTCATGCAT
This sequence comes from uncultured Lachnospiraceae bacterium, assembly GCA_902783305.1. Taxonomy (GTDB): domain Bacteria; phylum Bacillota; class Clostridia; order Lachnospirales; family Lachnospiraceae; genus Blautia_A. Next base: position 5,576 of record CACZQU010000064.1, read on the forward strand.
GGACTTGTCATAAAAGCCGATTGCCTGGGAATAACTGCTTTTCACGGTATCGGCAGCCTGTTTGGCGCGGTCGAACCGCAGCTCCATGTCGACATTGCGGTCAACATCCCAGTAGACGCCCATCCGCGCACGAATGTGGTATTCCGAATTCATCTGCACACAGACATTATTCAGAATATCGCCGTAATCATTGCGGTGAGGACAGTAAACCAGGAAAGAATCCCCATCCGCCCGGCAGACGATCCCGCCGGAGCCGGCGAATGCTTTCAGCAGAATTTCGGAAATACGCTGCAGCACCTCGTCGCCGAATTTCCGGCCGTAACGCTCGTTAATCATGTGGAAGCGGTTGATATTCAGCAGGACCGCGTCGGTAGACAGATCCGGATGATAAATATCGAACTGCGCCGCATAATGATAGAAAAACTCACGGTTATACAATCCGGTCAGCTGGTCGCGCTCTGTCCAGCGGATAAGATCCCGGTCTTCATACAGCTCAATCATCCTGCGGATACGGGCCAGGACGATTTCCTGCTTGGGATAGGGCTTGGAAATGAAGTCTGTCGCGCCGAGACTGAGGCATTCCACCTCCGAATCCTGGTCCGCGGTCATCACGATGACGGGCAGCAAAGCTGTTGCCCCGTTTCCTTTGATATGATTCAGAATATCCATTCCCTTCATATCCGGAAGATTCAGATCGAGAAGAACAAGGCTCAGATCGGAGAACCTCTTCTCCAGAAGCTCAAGCG
>CACZQU010000065.1 GCA_902783305.1 uncultured Lachnospiraceae bacterium
AGGTTGCCGTCCCACTTGGTATCGAAGTCGCCGACCATCTCGAATTCCGGATGCTCGTCCATGATCGCATGCATACCTTCGGTACGCTGTACCTGAGCGGAGTTGCCAAGGATACCATTGCAGTGGATGAACTTACCACCGTCCGGGCAGTTGTCCACAACCCACTGAGCCAGCATGTTGCCGGCCTCTACGTCATCGGATCCTACATAAGCGATGGCAAGATCATCGCAGCTGGCGGATTTGGAATTTACTTCGATAACCTGGATACCGGCATTTGTCATCTGCACAAGGGCAGGATCGGAAGCCTCTGCCTCAGCGGGAAGGAAAATAACGATATCACAGTTCTTCGCGATACAGTCTGCTGCACGGTCGATCTGTTTGTTGGGGTCAGTCTCTCCGTCGAGAAGTCCGGTCCACTCATCGATGATGCCATCCTTGACAGCCTGATCAAAGTATTCCTGTGCTCTGGAGTTGATCGGAGCATGGAAGGGGTCTGTGAAATTCTTGGAGATGTATCCAAGGACTACCTTTCCATCTCCATTGACATCGCCGGGAACTGCCTCGTCAGCCAGTGCAGCCTGTCCCATGGCCAGAACCATTGCTGTTGTCATGATTGCGATCAAAGCTTTCTTAAACATAGGTTACCTCCTGTCTGTGAAAAAAATTGATATTATCTGTTATAACCCGCGGTCCCACAGACCGCGGAGAATAACCTTAAGCATAGGAGTCGTGGGGACGGTTGTCAATGACTCCCCCAGGCGATTAATGCTTGTTGCGGTTCATGACCATATCCAGCATGACTGCGCCGATGATGATCAGACCTTTTACGATGGACTGATAGTAGGAAGACACTCCGATCATATTCATGCCGTTGTAGATCAGTCCGATAATGAAGATACCAAGCACGCAGCCCGGGATCGTGGCAATACCGCCGGCGAAGGAGGTACCGCCAAGCACGGCCGCGGCGATAGCGTCTGTCTCATAGCCGACACCGATATTGGACTGTGCGGAACCGGTCTTTGAGGTGTAGATCATGGCAGCCAGGCCGGCCAGCAGGCCGGAGATGGTATAGACGCCAACCAGCACCCAGAAGCGGGAGACACCGGAGGCTATGGCTGCATTTACATTACCGCCTACTGCAAAGATGTAACGGCCGAACTTGGTCCAGTGCAGGATCAGGTACATCACGATGGTCACGACAATAAAGATGATGATCGGCATGGGAATGCCGAAAAGCTTATTGGAATAGATTCCGGTAAACCATACATTGGTCAGCATGATTGCACGGCCGCCGGTGATAACCTGGGAAAGACCGCGGATAACCAGCTGCATGGAAAGGGTGACAACAAAGGGGAACATATTAAACTTCGCGATCAGCAGGCCGTTGATAAAGCCAAAGGCTGTCGCAACCAGAACACCGGCTACTACGGAAATGAATGCCGGCCAGCCAAGCACTCCCATGGTCTGACCGATGATGCAGCTGGTCAGAGCAAGCTGCGCACCGACCGTCAGGTCGATACCACCGGTTGTAATGGCAATACACAGACCATAGCACAGAAGACCGTTGATCGAGATCTGTGTGGCAACGTTGATGATATTTCCGAGGGTCATGAAGCGGGGCTCCATAACCGCGATCACAACCATCATAATGATCAGAACAAAGCCGATACCATACTGCCCCATCAGCTGTCTGAATTTATCCTGCCTGGAAATCTGCCCTACACGAGGTGAAGAAGCCATATTATTTTCCTCCTCTTATTCGCAAGTATATACTGACATGTCTGTTTCGGATGCCTGTTTTTCGAATGCCGGTCCGGAAGCCCTTCTGCTGCGCAGCCTGGAACGGTACCCGGCTCCTTCAGGCAACTCCGAAAGCCTTACTCAGGATCACTTCCTGAGTAGCTTTTCCGCTTACGATATCTTCTCGCATGATCTCACCGCTGATGCTTCCCTCATGGTACACAATGACACGGTCACTCATACCCATGATTTCAGGAAGCTCGGAGGAAACCATGATAATGGCCATACCCTCTGCCGCGAATTTGCTCATCAGGGTATAGATCTCCGCCTTCGCGCCTACATCCACGCCTCGGGTCGGTTCGTCAAGGATCAGGAGCTTTGGCTCCGCCATCAGCCATTTGGAAAGAACAACCTTCTGCTGGTTGCCGCCGGACAGAGAGTAGGCAGTATGCTCAATGCTCGCAGCCTTCAGGGTCAGATTTTTGGAAACCTCTTCGACCTCTTTCTTCTCACGGCTCTGATTGATCAGCAGACCCTTCTGACGCTCCGGCAGACTCGGAAGCGAAACATTTTCACGGATTGACCGAAGCAGGCACAGACCAAAGTTTTTACGATCCTCATTGACCATACAGATGCCTTTTTTGATGGCTTCACTGGGATGCTTGAAATGGAGCTCTTCTCCATTCAGATAGATTTTCCCGGAGGTAAGGGGATCCATGCCGAAGATCGCCTTCATCGTCTCGCTGCGGCCGGAACCCACCAGCCCGGAGAAACCTAGGATCTCTCCTGCGTGCACCTCAAAGCTGATATCCTCAAAGCCGTCGCCGGAAATATGATCAGCCTTGAAGACCACGTCGCCGATGGGGCAGTCCACCTTGGGAAACTGGTTCTCCACCTTACGTCCTACCATCATGGCGATCAGATCGTCATTGCTGACCTGCGCGAGAGGAGAAGTCCCGATAAATTCGCCGTCCCGGAAGACAGACACGGTATCGCAGATCTCATAGATTTCAGCCATACGATGGGAAATATAGATGATGGCAACCCCCTGCTCCCTCAGGTTCCGGATCACGCGAAAAAGGTGCTGGGTTTCCTGCTCATCCAGAGAGGATGTGGGCTCATCCATGATGATCAGCTTGGCATTGGTAGAGACTGCCCGGATGATTTCCACCATCTGGACATCGGCCAGCTTCAGATCGCGGATCATTGTCGTAGCCGGATAAGGGAAGCCAAAGTCATCCAGAATCTTCTGGGTTCTCTCATTCTGTTTTTTCTTGTTCAGGAATATGCCTCTGGTGTCCTCACGATTGAGGAAAATACTCTCCGCAATGGTAAGATGCGGCTCAGGATTCAGCTCCTGGTGAATCATGGATATTCCGTTTTTGATGGCGTCTACCGGCCCGTGAGCCTGATAGGGTTTCCCGTCAAATGTCATTGTTCCCTGATCCTGACGGTACAGGCCTATCACGATTTTCATCAGTGTGGATTTTCCGGCGCCGTTTTCGCCCAGAAGCGCATGTACCTCTCCCGG
>CACZQU010000066.1 GCA_902783305.1 uncultured Lachnospiraceae bacterium
CGTTTTCTCTCTTCACATCGAGGGAGGAATAATCAGTTATTCTCTTTGCCCCGGATTCCGGCCTCTCTCCCAGTGCGCTGTTCACTACTGACTGAAGCGCGTCGTTTCCGCTGTCCAAAGCCTGCCCGATGACCTCAGCCACCGTTTCGTTCAGCCTTTTATAGTTCCGCTCCTTAACGGCGTCATCGACAATTCCCTGGACCTGTTTCCCAAGGCTCTCCCACTCATTATGATCCATATCCTTCTTCCCCCTTTTCCGGGTTCGAGACTTCGATTTTCATCAAAAGGAAGTATAACACATTCTCCGCCTTGTTTCCATACTCCCGTCGGATTTTTCCCGGCTTTACATTATTGCTTTAATCTGTTATCATGCTGAATAGCATTTCTTACAGGGAGGAGCAATGATGAGTTCTATTCGTATTAATGACCTGACCGATCAGCACAAATACTCCGTTTCATTCGAAGTCTTTCCGCCAAAAACCATTGACAAAATGGAGAATGTCGTCTCCGCCGTTCGTCAGATCGCCGATCTGAAACCGGTCTTCATGAGCGTCACCTATGGAGCAGGCGGCGGAACCAGTGATTATACCATTTCCATCGCCAGAGATATCCAGGAGAAAAAGGGTGTTCCGATGATGGCTCATCTGACCTGTATTACCTCGGACAAACAGCAGATTCAGTCTCAGCTGGCCAGGCTCAGGGAGAATGGAATCAGCAATATTCTCGCGCTGAGAGGGGATATTCCGGACGGTTTCACCCCGACGCAGATCCACTTCCGCCATGCCATCGAGCTGGTGCGCGAAATCAAAGCGTTCGATCCGGATTTCTGCATCGGAGGAGCCTGCTACCCGGAAACCCATCCCGAAGCCCGTACACAGGAGGAGGATATCTCCCATATCATGGAAAAGGTAAATGCGGGAATGGACTTTCTGATCTCCCAGATGTTCTTTGACAACGCCTCCTTCTACAGCTACATGTACCAGCTTCGGGAGGCCGGAATCGGTGTCCCGGTTCATCCCGGCATCATGCCGATCGTCAACGCGAAGCAGATGAAGCGCACCCTGAAGCTATCCGGCTCCCAGCTTCCCCACCGCTTCCGCCGGATCCTCGACGTCTTCGGAGACGATCCGAAGGCCATGTGCCAGGCCGGAATCGCTTATGCCACCGATCAGATTATCGATCTTTTTGCCAACGGCTTCCATTCCGTCCATGTTTATTCGATGAACAATCCTGCAGTAGGGAAGGCGATTATGGATAATCTTTCGGATATCCTGAGGTAACTCCTCAAGGCAGCAGGAGGATGCCGTTCTGATCTTATCGGAAACGGCAAAGGGAAAACTGTCCGCCGTGAACGGTTCAGCAGAAAAATATTGAAAAAGAAGCATAAAAGGTATACATTATAGCGTATAAACCTTGAAAAAGGTCAGCCTATGAAATAATACGGAGGTTTTATTATGGAAAAAAAGAACATTGACTGGTCAAACCTTGGCTTCGGTTACCAGAAAACCGATTACCGGTATGTTTCCAATTATAAGAACGGTGCCTGGGACGACGGCGCCATCGTCACGGACGACACCATTACCATCAGCGAATGTGCCGGCGTTCTGCAGTATGCGCAGACAGTATTTGAAGGTCTGAAGGCTTATACGACCCAGGACGGCAAAATCGTCACATTCCGTCCCGATCTGAACGGCGAAAGGCTGGAGGCTTCCGCTGCCCGGCTGAAAATCCCGGTATTCCCCAAGGAGCGTTTTGTCGACGCCGTCAGCAAGGTCGTGAAAGCAAATGCCGCGTTTGTTCCTCCCTATGGCAGCGGCGCGACGCTTTACATCCGTCCGTTTATTTTCGGAAGCGATCCGGTCATCGGGGTGAAGCCGGCCAATGAATATCAGTTCCGGATCTTTACCACTCCTGTCGGCCCCTATTTCAAAGGCGGAGCAAAGCCGATAACGATCCGCATCAGCGATTATGACCGCGCCGCCCCTGTCGGCACAGGGAATATCAAAGCCGGCCTGAACTATGCCATGAGCCTGTACGCGATCGTGGATGCCCACGAGAAGGGATTTGACGAAAATCTTTATCTGGATCCCAAGACCCGCACCAAAATCGAAGAAACCGGCGGAGCAAATATTATCTTTATCACCAAAGACGGCAAGCTCGTCACACCGAAGTCCAATTCCATCCTGCCGTCCATCACCCGCCGTTCCCTGGTCTATGTCGCGCAGCATTATCTCGGCATGGAAGTGGAGGAAAGGGAAATTCTTCTGAGCGAGGTGGATGATTTCGCGGAAGCCGGACTTTGCGGTACAGCAGCTGTCATCTCACCGGTCGGCAAAATCGTCGATCACGGAAGAGAGATCTGCTTCCCGAGCGGCATGGAGAAGATGGGACCGTACACCCAGAAGCTTTATGATACCCTGACCGGTATCCAGATGGGATCCGTGGAAGCTCCCGAAGGCTGGATCCACGTCATCGAATAAGCGCTGCTTAGGCGCAGCGAATAAGACATAAAAAAGCCGTCCCGGTTCCCGGAAGAATATCAGGGAATCAGGACGGCTTTTGTCCGTCATGAAACAGCCGGCAGAACCATATCGCAGTGCTGCCGCATGCTCCGTCCCGGAAGATGACCGGGGCGAATATAAACGTCAGGCCGCCGTC
>CACZQU010000067.1 GCA_902783305.1 uncultured Lachnospiraceae bacterium
AAACCGGGTACCGTTAAATCTGGACAGTACCCCGTGCTGTGACGCTTTCTCAAGAAAAAGCGAAAAAGGATTGCATTCTTTTGGGCAATATGATAGAATATTTTATGTCTGAGAGTTATTTTGGATGACAATGTAGCTGTAAATTTGTTCCATCAGTCTTTATTCTTAGGAGGTTATTTCTAAATGAAAAAAACTATGCGTGTTGTTTTAGGCGTAGCAATGGCAGCTATGATGACGATCGTGGGATTTTCCGGTACAGCGATGGCAGAAGACCTGCCGGATGCTTCCGGTGATCCCGAAGTGACACTGGTATTCGCAGAGGTGAACCCGATTGACACCACGATCATCGGTCAGTTTGATGCCAAGTTCGCAGAGGAAGTGGAAAAGCTTTCCGGCGGATCGATCAAGATTGATATGCAGGCTTCCGGTGTTCTCGGCGCGGAGGGAGATTTCCTTGAGGATATGACCAGCGGATTCGGCTCCATCGATATGGCGCGTATCTCTGTTTCTACCCTGACTACTTATAATACGCCGAAGGCAAAGCTTCTTGCTCTTCCGTACGCATTCCAGAGCCATGATCATTTCTGGAATTTCGCGAACAGTGAAGCCGCGCAGGAGTGCCTTGCGGAGGCTGAAGAGCTTGGAATCGGCGTCCGCGGCATCTGCTACGGTGAGGAAGGCTTCCGCCATATGTTCTTTAACAAAGAAGTGACGGATCTTGCCGGCTTCCAGGGACTGAAGATCCGTGTTTCCACCGACCCGACCATGGTTGCCATGATCAATGCGTTCGGTGCAAATGCTACGGTTGTTGCTTATGGTGAGCTGTATTCAGGTCTGGACAATGGTGTCGTTGACGGCGCTGAGAACCCGCTGAACAACTACCTGTCCAATTCCTTCTGGCAGGTTGCGCCGTGGCTGGTTATGACCGGACATCAGCTGGGTGTTTCTGAGCTGATCATCACCGACAAGGCATGGGATTCCCTGACGGAGGCTCAGCAGGAATGCATCAAAGCAGCGGCTCTGATCGCTCAGGATTATGACCATGAAATCGTAGAAGAAGGCGAAGCTTCTTCCCTTGAAGAGCTGAAAGCAAATGATGTCATCGTTACAGAGGTTGAGGACAAGACTCCATGGACCGACGCTGTTGCAGATCTTATTGCCGAGGAAACTGCTGATTATGCTGACCTGTGGCAGGCAATTCAGGACTGCAATAAATAATTTGCTCTAAGCCGGTATGGTATACAATGCCGTTTAGCTGACAAAGAAAAAAGGCACCGGGAGCATACAGGGTGCTTCCGGTGTCTTTTTTACTATGCATTTTCAGCGGAGGCGGAGTGTGATTTCCGACGTACAGCGGAGGAAATGACAAAATCGTCATCCGGGAACAGGTATGCCGGTATCTGCCGGCATATTAAGAGGAGAAAATGAAATGCAGGGAATGAAAAAGTTCTATGACATCATTTACAAGATTGTGATGTTTATCTGCAAGATTTTGCTGATTGCGGATATCCTGATCACGTCCATGGCAATTCTGGGCCGTTATGTTCCTTTCATTCCGGATCCTTCCTGGAGTGAGGAGATGGTTCTGACCCTTATGTCTTATATGGCTGTGCTTTCGGCTGCTCTTGCCATAAGGCGCAAAGCACATATCCGTATGACAAGCTTTGACAAATATCTCCCGGACAAGCTGCTTAAGCTTCTGGACCTGATCGCGGATATCGCAGTGTTCGCACTGGCATTCGTCATGTTGTTCTACGGCTGGCAGTATGTGCAGAGTGTGAAAGGGTTCTATCCCAGTATTCCGACTCTGAGCATTCGGTATAAGTTCTATCCTATCCCCCTGGCGGGAATAGTTATGATTATATTTGAAATAGAGCAGATCATTGATGATGTATTTGCTCTTTCGGGAAAGGAGGTTAAAGCATGAATCAGACAACAGCTATCTTAATTCTTCTGGTCACGTTTCTGATCATGATCGTTCTCCGCTTCCCGATTGCGTATGCCGTGGCTATAGCATCGATTATCTGTATGCTGTACAGAGGGGATCATCTCGCCATCGTTGCGATGCAGATGATTAAAGGTATCTTTTCTTTCAGCCTGATGGCGGTTCCTTTCTTTATCACTATGGGGGTCCTGATGGGAACAGGAGGGATATCGGAAAAACTGATCGCTCTGGCGGACTCTGCGGTAGGCTGGATGCGCGGAGGTATGGCCATGGTGAATATCGTGGCGTCTTACTTTTTCGGAGGCATTTCCGGATCAGCAGCAGCAGATACCGCTTCCCTCGGAACCATTCTTATTCCCATGATGGTTGACCAGGGCTATGACGGAGATTTCTCCACGGCGGTTACCATCACTTCTTCGGTCGAGGGTCTGCTTGTACCGCCCAGCCATAATATGGTTATTTACGCGACAAGCGCCGGCGGCGTTTCGGTAGGCGCCCTGTTTCTTGCAGGATACGTTCCCGGAGCAATTCTTGCCCTTTCCCTGATGGTAGGCTCCTATATCATTTCTGTTAAGCGGAAATATCCGAAGGGGGAGCCGTTCAGTATTAAGCGGTTCCTGAAGCAGCTGAGTGTATCCTTCTGGGCTCTTGCAGCCGTCCTGATCGTTGTGGTCGGTGTTGTGGCAGGTATTTTTACCGCTCCAGAGTCTGCTGCGATCGCTGTCATCTACACCCTGATTGTCAGTGTATTTATTTACAGAGGCATTACCTGGAAGGGAGTCTGGAACTGTCTGACTGACTGTATCGACACGCTTTCCATCGTGCTTATCCTGATTTCTACTTCCAGCATTTTCGGAAATCTGCTGACCCTGCTTCATGTTCCGGATCTGGCGGCTACCGCGATTACCAATGTGACAAGCAACCCGATTCTGATTGCGCTGCTGCTGAATGTCATCCTTCTGGTACTGGGCTGCGTTATGGATATGGCTCCGATCATCCTGATCGCTACACCCATCCTTCTGCCGGTCGCTACATCGATTGGCATCGATCCGATCCAGTTTGGCATCATGATGATCCTCAACTGCGGTATCGGCCTGCTGACACCGCCTGTCGGAAGCGTCTTGTTCATCGGCTCCGCTGTCGCTAAACTGCCAATGGAGAAGGTAGTAAAGGCAACGCTTCCTTTCTATGTGTGTATGATTATTTCCCTGCTTCTGATCACCTTTATACCGGCGATCAGCCTGTGGCTGCCGGGGCTTCTCATGTAAATCACAGGGGATAATCCAAGGCGGGTGTGCAATGGAGAGAAGCGTATTATAGAGCTGCTTACATTTGGCTGGCTTTTCAGTTTCATGCAGGCAGGTTCAATTTTACGCGAGTATAAAAAAGCTGAACGGCATATTGTAATATCCTGCAATATGCCGTTCTTTTTTAAGAATTCCCAATCTGGTATTGATGACACGAAATCCGGGGAGCGCGAAGCCCGGAACAATCCGCAGGTGTCATTTTGTCCGACAATCATTCTTCCTCAGGATTCAGGCAGAAAAGATCATTATTTCTGACTGGATCCTCAGCGTCTGCCGCAGGCAGATGCCTGGTTTTACTGCATATACGGCAGAAGATGACTGGCAGACGGCAATCCGATCCGTCAGCCGGTGTTTTTACAGAAAGAAGGGGTACGATGAGACTGACCTTTGAAGAAATCCAGAAAGAGATCAAACGAGTTTTTATGAAATACGGACTCACAGAGGAGAAGGCAGATATCTGTGCCAGGATCCATACCGAGACCACTTATGACGGTATTTATTCTCACGGTACCAACCGGGTAGCCCGTTTTGTCGATTATATACAGAAAGGCTGGGTGGATGTGAACGCTGAGCCGACTCTGGAGAGGGAGATGGGGGCGATCCGGATTTATAACGGAAATCTGGGGCCTGGTATCCTGAACGCACTGTATGGTGCGGATCGCGCCATGGAACTGGCAGATCAGTACGGGATTGGGATGGTCGGCCTCAAAAATACCACCCACTGGATGCGCGGTGGAACATATGGCCTTTATGTAGCCCAGAAGGGTTATGTAGGAATCATGTGGACCAACACGGAAGCCTGTATGCCCCCCTGGGGAGCAAAGGAGACCCGTCTGGGAAATAATCCTTTCGTGATGGCAATGCCAGGACCGGACGGCGGACCGGCTGTGATTATGGATATGGCCATGTCGCAGTATTCATATGGCAAGCTGCAGGTCACAAGACTTGCCGGTAAAAAGCTGCCCTTCCCCGGCGGCTTCGATAAGGACGGAAATCTGACAGATGATCCCGGACCTATTGAAGAGTCCATGAGAGTGCTGCCGATCGGTTACTGGAAAGGATCTGCTTTTGCTTTTATGCTGGACATTCTTGGCTCGGTTCTGTCGGACGGTGTCGGCGCTGCGGATCTGAATGCGGCGACAAAGGGCAGCTGCGGCGGCTGCTCCCAGGTTATGATCGTCATTGATCCAAAGAAGACCACAAGCATCGATCATATGTACGATACAGTAAAACGTGCGGTAGAGTATATCAAGAGCGCCGAGCCGTCTGAGCATGGCTCTGGTGTGAGAGCGCCGGGCGAGGGCATTCTGAAATTCCATAAGGATCATGACGAGAATGGGATTTATGTGGACGATTCGGTCTGGGCAGAGATTTGTGCATTGTAAAGAACGGGTAACTTCATAAACATTTTTACGTAAAGGAGGACACAAGGATGCAGATTGTTTATGATTTCGGAAATGGTATAAGGATGGTAGATCTTTCCAAGCTCGTGGATCCGGCTACAGAGACCCGCCGCTGAAAGCTGGACCGTTTCAACACGGGAGGACCGATCCCTGATTTCCACACGAATTTTGATATTATGAGCCACCTGGGTACCCATGCGGAGTGCCCGTACCATCATGACGAAAACTGGCCGGATGTCACCAGTGTTCCGCTGACCACTTTTGTAGGGCGTGGAGTTTATGTGGACTTTAAGGAAAGCTGCGCGCCCAACAGCCATATCACGGCAGCTGATCTGGACAGGGAAGCGGTCAAGGTAAAGGAGGGCGATATCGTCATCATCGATTCTTCCTATAAGCTCAATCCGTTTACCAAGGATACGAACACAGAGAAGGACAAGAGGCTTTTTGTCAACGGGGAGACAGCGGAGTGGTTCAAGGCGAAAAAGGTCAAAGCCGTCGGCTTTGGAGACGGAGTTTCCATCGAGAACTGCAA
>CACZQU010000068.1 GCA_902783305.1 uncultured Lachnospiraceae bacterium
GAGTATTTCTGCCACCCGGCAGATATGCTGGTCAGGATGCCGGATGACATGGACTGGACACTGGCCGCGATGGCTGAGCCTCTTACGATTTCCCTGCATGGTATCCACAGAGGCGGACTGAAGGCCGGGGAATATGTGGCGATATACGGTGCGGGTACGATCGGCGTTCTCGCAGGTATGGCTGCCGAGGCGTATGGCGCTCATGCCATCATCATTGACCTCGTACAGGAGAGACTGGACTTTGCGAAGAGCGTCGGCGTGGAGTACATCATCAATTCCGGCAAGGAGGATACGGTTAAGCGGATCGCCGAGATTACCGGCGGGGAGATGGCCCAGCTGGTGATGGAATGCACCGGAGCGAACGTCTGTATCCGCCAGACACTGGATGTGGTGAGCAACGCGGGACGGATTACCTTTACCGGATGGCCGAAGAATGAGACCTCCCTTCCCACCGACATGATTACCAAAAAGGAAGTGGATATCCGCGGCGCCAGGACCAGCGCAGGGGAGTTTGAGGAGGCAGTGGATCTGATCATGTCCGGAAAGGTCGATATCCGTAAGATCCTCACCAAAACCGTTTCCATGGATGAAGCTCCGAAGACGATTATTGATATAGAAAAGAACCCGGGGAACTATCTGAAGGTTGTTGTGAATGTAGGAGTCTGAACGCCATGAAAGAATTGTTTCTGACGCGAGAGAAGGAAGGAGTTTCCCGGCAGGAGCTGGAGGAAATGATCGACCGGATGCTGGAGGAGTTTCCGGGACTGAAGAAGGTTCTGATCATTCCGCCCGATTATACAAGATGCTATTCCTACGCAGGCATTATTACGCAGATCATTTACCGGAAGCTGGAGGAGAAATATGGCAGCGGGATCCATGTGGATGTCATGCCGGCTCTTGGCACGCATATGCCGATGAGCGAAGAAGAGATGGATAAGTTTTTCGGAGATGTGGTTCCCCGGGACAGAATTATCGTCCATCACTGGCAGACGGACACGGTCTGTCTGGGGTATGTACCTGCGGAGGTCTGCTCGCAGATCAGCCAGGGTCTTTTCCCCGAGAAGATCGACGTGGAGGTCAACCATCTGCTGGTGGACGGCGGATATGATGTTATTTTTTCCGTCGGCCAGGTGGTTCCCCACGAGGTTGTGGGAATGGCAAATTATTCCAAAAACATTTTTGTCGGCACAGGCGGCCGGGAGATGATCAATAAATCCCACATGCTCAGCGCGATCTGCGGGATGGAAAAGGCTCTGGGCGTGACGGACAGTCCGGCGCGGATGCTGTACGACTATGCCCAGCAGCATTTTGTGGACGGTGTGATTCCGATGGTTTACCTGCAGACGGTTACGACCAGTGAGAATGAGGAGGTCACGCTTCGCGGGCTGTACATCGGTCAGAGCCGGAAGCCCTTCGAGCAGGCGGCGGCGCTGTCTCAGAAGCTCAATATTTTCCACGTGGAAAAAAGGGCAAAAAAGGTTGTCACCTATCTTGAGCCGTCCGAGCTGAAGACCACCTGGGTGGGCAACAAGGGTATTTACCGGACCCGGATGATTCTGGAGGACGGAGGGGAGCTGCTCGTGCTGGCGCCCGGCGTCCGTGACTTCGGTGAAAACGAAGAGATGGACAAAATGACCCGGACGTACGGATATACCGGTACAGAGCATATCCTGGAGCTGTACCGGCAGGGAGTGTTTGAGGGTAAGCTCATGGCGGCGGCTCATCTTATGCAGGGCTCGAGTGAAGGGCGCTTTACGATCACCTACGCGACGAAGCCGGAGTTTCTGTCCAAAGAGGATATCGAGAGCGTAGGATACCAGTGGGCGGATTACGACGAGATCTCTCAACGGTATGACCCGAAAGCCCTCAAAGAAGGATGGAATATTCTTCCGGACGGGGAGGAGATCTATTTTGTCGGCACTCCGGCATTAGGGCTTTGGAAGTGCGATGAGTAAACGGATGGCTGCGGGAAAGCCGCTGGAAGCCGTGAGTAAATGAGACCGTCCCCATGACTCAAAGAAACCTGCACTTTTGGCATCAGGCCTTTGGAAGTGCGATAAAGCAAACGAAAGGAATTGAAAATGAGTGAAGTAAAAGAACTGCGCAGCCAGGTATTCCGCGCCAACGCGCCTGAGCTTGATCCGCTCCGCATCGGGACCGGCTGGAAGCCGGAGGATCTGGGCAAGGTGCAGGTGTTTATCGAGAGCACCTTCGGCGACAGTCATCCGGGCTCCGGTCACCTGGACAAGCTTGTCGAGGCGGCCCGTGAGGGGATCCGCGAGGAAGGCGGCTTTGGAGCCAGATATTTTGCGACGGATATGTGTGACGGCGAGAGCCAGGGAAATGACGGGATCAACTATTCTCTGTGCAGCCGGGAGATGATCGCAAATATGATCGAGATCCAGGCGAACGCGACGCCGTTTGACGCCGGTGTCTATATTGCCAGCTGTGACAAGGGTATGCCGGGGAACCTGATTGGTCTCGCCCGTGTCAATATTCCTTCTGTCATGGTAACGGGCGGAACGATGGCGGCCGGCCCGGATCTGCTGACGCTCGAGCAGCTGGGCATGTATTCCGCCCAGTATGAGAGGGGCGAGATCGACGAGGATAAACTGAACTGGGCCAAGTACAATGCCTGCCCCAGCTGTGGTGCCTGCTCCTTCATCGGAACGGCTTCCACCATGCAGATCATGGCGGAAGCTCTCGGACTGACCCTTCCCGGCAGTGCCCTGCTTCCCGCAACCAGTCCTGACCTGATCGAATATGCGAAAAACGCGGGACGTCAGGCGGTGAAGCTGGCCAGAATGGGCAACATGAGACCTTCCGATATCGTATCGGAAAAGAGCTTTGAAAATGCCATCATGGTGCATGCCGCGATTTCGGGATCCACAAATGCGCTGATGCATGTACCGGCTATCGCCCATGAATACGGAATCGAAATCACGGGAGAAACCTTTGACCGGCTGCACAGGGGAGCTCATTACCTTCTGGATGTCCGTCCGGCAGGCAGATGGCCGGCGGAATTCTTCTACTATGCCGGTGGTGTTCCCGCGATTATGGAGGAGATTAAGAGCGTTCTCCATCTGGATGTCATGACCGTCACCGGAAAGACCCTGGGGGAAAACCTGGAGGACCTGAAGAAAAACGGCTTCTATGAGAGGTGCCAGGACTGGCTTGACAAGGCCAATGAGCGCTGCGGGACTCACATTACCAGGGAAGACATCATCCGTCCCTTTGACAAGGCAATCGGCACGGACGGCTCGATCGCGATCCTCAAGGGCAACCTCGCGCCGGAGGGTGCGGTTATCAAGCATACTGCCTGCCCGAAGGAAATGTTCAAAGCGGTGCTGAATGCCCGTCCCTTCGACAGTGAGGAAGAGTGCATCGACGCGGTTCTGCACCATAAGGTACAGCCAGGTGACGCGGTCTTTATCCGTTATGAGGGACCAAAGGCTTCCGGTATGCCGGAAATGTTCTATACCTCTGAAGCGATTTCCTCGGACAAGGAGCTTGGCCGTTCCATCGCCCTGATCACGGACGGGAGATTCTCCGGCGCTTCCACAGGCCCGGTCATCGGACACTGCAGCCCGGAGGCGCAGAGCGGCGGCCCGATCGCCCTGGTAGAGGAGGGCGACCTTATCCATCTGGACGTGATGGGAAGGGTTCTGGAGATTGTCGGTGTGAAGGGAGAGAGAAAAACTCCTGAGGAGATGGACGCGATCCTGGCGGAGCGCAGGAAAAACTGGCAGCCTAAACCGATGAAATATACGAAAGGCGCACTCCGTCTGTTTGCGGAGCATGCGGCTTCACCGATGAAGGGAGCCTATCTGGAGTATAAATAAGGATATCCGATGAAACTGCCCCATGGAGGTTTTCCTTCATGGGGCAGTGAAGGTATTCTTTCGGGAAACGTTGACGGCATCATACAAGGAGGTTCTGCCATGAGCATTTGCAGTAATCGGGAAAGAGAATTGTGGGCCCAGTTTGATGCGCTGCAGCTGGGAAGCGGATGGGACGAGGAGGATATTTCCAAGCCGCAGATCCTGGTTGAGGATGTATATGGAGACAGCCATCCGGGGAGCGTCCACCTGAATCAGCTGTCGGAGCAGATCTGCCGGGGCGTTTACGAGAAAGGCGGCGCGCCGGGCAGATTTCATACAACAGACCTGTGCGACGGATGCGCCCAGGGACATGACGGGATGAACATGATCCTGGCCAGCCGGGAAGCCATCTGCGACATGGTGGAGCTTCACGCCGGCTTTGTGCCGTGGGACGGGATGGTGCTTTGCTCCTCCTGTGACAAGTCCGTTCCCGCGCACCTCAAAGCCATCGCCAGGGTCAATATCCCTTCTGTCTTTGTCCCGGGGGGAAGCATGAGGCCGGGACCAAACCAGACGACATCACTGCTGGCCGGATCGATTTCCCTGAGACAGAAACAGAAAGAAGGTGTTCCTCAGGAGGAGGTACGGGATTATAAGCTGACCGGATGTCCGTCGGCAGGGGCATGTACCTTCCTGGGTACGGCCTCCACCATGCAGTGTATGGCGGAAGCGCTGGGCATGGCTTTGCCGGGGAGCGCCCTCGCTCCGGCTACCATGAGAGATATTCTTTCCTACGCGAGGAAGGCCGGACGCATGATCATGAAGCTGGCGGAAAAAAGGGTGCTTCCCTCAGATATTCTGACCCTGGAAGCGTTCAAGAACGCGATTATCGTACACAGCGCGATCGGGGGATCGACGAATGCCACCCTCCACCTGCCGTCCATAGCCAGGGAGCTTGGCATCACGCTGGCTCCGGAGCTTTTTGATGAGATCAATCACAAGATCCCGCATATCGGAAACGTGACTCCCAGCGGGGAGCACCTGACCGAAGCCTTCTGGTTTGCGGGCGGAATTCCGGCAGTCCAGTGGGCACTCAGGAAATATCTGGATCTGGACGTGATGACGGTTACCGGCCGGTGCCTGGGAGAGAATCTGGAGGAGATCGCCAGGAGCGGATTTTACCGGCGGAATGAGGGATATCTTCACAACTACGGCCTGCAGAAGGAGCAGGTGATTTTCCCGCTGGAAAAAGCCGAAGAGACGGGATCCATAGCGATTCTGAAGGGAAACCTCGCGCCGGAGGGATCTGTCGTCAAATACTCGGCCTGCGCAAAGGATATGCGTAAGCTTTGCGGGACAGCCAGAGTCTATGACAGTGAGGAGGATGCGTATAACGCCGTGGTGAAGGGGGATATCAATCCTGGTGAGATTCTGGTCATCCGTTATGAAGGCCCCCGCGGCAGCGGAATGCCCGAAATGCTCATGACGACGGAGGCGATCGTGTGCGATCAAAAGCTGAACGGGAAGGTCTCCCTCGTGACCGACGGACGTTTTTCCGGAGCCACCCGCGGGGCCGCCATCGGACATGTCAGCCCGGAAGCCGCGGCAGGAGGTCCTCTGGCGTATATCCACACCGGCGACATTATCGCTTATGATATCGAGGAGCGCTCGCTGAATGTGGTGGGAATTGACGGAAAAATGCTGGAGATGGAAGAGGTTGACTCGGTTCTGGCGCAAAGAGCGAAGGAGTGGGAGCGGAAAGAGCCGCCTGTGCGCAAGGGGGTTCTGAAACGGTATACGGAGCACGCTTTATCCGCGATGCAGGGCGCGGGTTATTGATAGTTGAGAAGATACCGGAAGAAAAACGGAACAGACTGCTGGTGAGGTCATCGGCAGTCTGTTCCGTTTTTTATCCGATAAGAGCATTGACTGTCGAAAATAAATGATTTCAGTGCAAAAAGATTCCTACGGATTGTTCCGCGCTTCGCGTTTACGCTCCGCTTCGGTCGGCGCTGAACGTGCGTTCAATGGACGCACAGCGCCCCACAATCCTGCCCCTATATTCGTATTCCATGGAACCCCTCCCCCACTCCATACGAATATAGGGGCGTGC
>CACZQU010000069.1 GCA_902783305.1 uncultured Lachnospiraceae bacterium
ATCTCCGAAATCAAATGCTTCAAATGGCCTGGATTTACCATGGGCAGGAGTGTCCCATGTCAGAAGATTATACTCATCCTCAAAGGCTGCAATCTGACCATCAAACATGCTGTGATCTGCGGTGAGTCCATGAAGGAAGAAAATCGTCTCCTTGCCGGTATCCCAGTTATCCGTTTGCCAGTAGAAGACTTTTCCTTTACCCGTCTGTAATATCTGCCCTTTCATCCTTTTTCCCTTTTGTACTTTGATACCCGTAAATTCCAATTTGTTTTCTTCCCTGCCTGTCTGAATCTGCCGACCCGGATAAAACATCGATATCACCTGACTGCAGCCCCTCTGCAATGGAGCATGGATACATCCTGTCAGCGGGGAGGGTTGAAGCAATTCCCCGGCGCCGGCAGTCCTCCGACACAGCCAGGTGATGGATAAGGTCCCGTCTCCCGCCATGCCCGGAAAGTAACACCCCAACCACTTTCTTTCCCTTCGTGGCGACAAAGCAGGCAGCCGGATTGCGCTTAAGGTATTTGCTGATTCCTTATCCTCTTCAGGTACTGCTTGTGCTCATCGGTGACCCGGCAGCTTTCTACAGCCTTCTGAACGGCTTTCTTGTGTACCCATTCATCCAGTCTGCGATTCTCGAAGTATGGAATTGTCTCTTCATATCTCTTCGCGAGTGCCGTAGCAAAATACCAGGCAGCCATCATCTTCAGATAATACTCGTCACTTTTTATATTGGCGACAAGCTCCGGGTATTCTTCCTGAAAATCCTCACCCAGAAACTCGTTCATCAACATACGGATTCCGAATCTGGCAGTATACACATGATCCGATGCAATCCATTTTCTGATGTACGGAAGAAGCTTCTGATGGTTTTTCTTAAATGATCTCGGAGTCGCCTGGTCGGATACCGGCCAGCAATCGACATAGGGCAGAAATTCTTCAACTTTTCGAATACACTCATAAAAATCCCGGATCATCGAAATAACGAAAAAATGAATCAGATTCTCCTCGTAATATCGGTGAGGCAGATCATTCAGGAACGTTTCTCTGTCCGGGCTTTCGAAGACTTCCCTTGCAATCCGCCTCATCTGGGGCGTTCTGACGCCCAGAATTGTCTCCGGCGGGATGTTCGGAACCAGTTTAGCCTGAAATTCCCGGTATGCATCGTCTTTCACTTCCATCAACTGGTCATATAGAGTCACTGTCAACCTCCGTTCACTCACGATCAGTGTTTTCGCCATTCATTGTGCTTGTAAAAATGTCCGTTCTGCTTATTGTGTGCATCATATGCTTCTTCCCAGAACGATCATATTATATAAATAATGAAATACCGCACTCGATGCTGTACCAACAGGTGAATATCCCATCCGGCCAGACATCATCATTCCCAACAGAAGAATCAGCCAAAGCTTTGACCCTTTTTTCAGGAAATTGTCAAACGCATCACCCGGAAGGAACGCACCAAGAACTTTAGACCCATCAAGTGGCGGAACTGGAATCATATTAAAAAGTGCAAGGCTTATATTAATAAATGCCGTATATCTGGCCATATAAAAAGCATATGGGTATCCAAATATGCCGCCTTTTATCAATATGAGAATCAAAACTGCCATGGCAAGGTTGGAAAAAGGTCCGGCGAAAGCGGTAAGAGCCATGTCCAGTTTTCTGTTCTTAAACTTCGAAGGATTAACAGGCACTGGTTTTGCATAACCCACGCCTGCCACAAGCACCATTAACGCGCCATACGGATCAAGATGTCTGAATGGATTAAGTGTAATCCGTCCCTTTATCTTGCCGGTATCATCACCAAGTATGTATGCCGTCCACGCATGAGCACATTCATGAACCGGGAAACAGATCAGCATAACGATTATTCTCGGAATATAAGTCATTAATGTCTGCAGATTTGGGTTACTCTGTAATGATGCAGAAATCCTGTCTGAAAGCTTTGAAGTATATTCAGAGATCCTTTCGTAAAAAGACAAAAAACCCCGAACAGCAGGTGTCACATCCATAAACAGGCTCAGAAAGAAAAGAGTAAAAAGCGCCATAACGAGAACAATACAAGGAATTCCTATGATATAAAGAATCGTTTTTGCAATCTTACCGCCTTTGGTACTTTCCGTTTGTCCGATATTCCCTGCATGGTTTCTGCCTGTTACAGAATATCTGCAGCCGCAGCGCGGGCACTGGCCGCTGACAGGATAATCTGTATCTCCGGAAATCTGATCAGGAATTCTGACCTGAAACTGTAACCCACAGGAAGTGCATTGCACCGGAAACTGCTTTTTACTGTGCTTCAAGTAAATGTAATCTTCGTCATATAATCCCATTTTTACATTCCCACTAAATACTTCTTGTGTTCTTTGAATATCCCCCGGTATATTCCTTCATCAAATGGATGATGAAATCTTCATCGATGAGAATAATTTCTGACTGACAGTAATTCCAGTATATCATGTCATTCACACCAATGCCTGATGAAATTGTATTTCACCTTCCAAAAATATTCCTCTCTTTTTCATCACTTTATACAAGAAGAAAACCAATCGACAAAGGAAGATCTTTTTTACAGAGTGATTTAATAAACAAACGACTGAATCCGCTGATCACTGTCAGGGACTGGGACAGGTACTGATTGTCAAACAGAAAAAAGGCGATATTTTCTCTCCGAATATGATATTCATTTAACAGTTGACTGTATTCTATGGTATACTGATTAAGAATATGGCTGTTTTTTCATATGAAAATCTGAGGGTTGTACCGTATGTGTGACGGAAAATATGAAAGCAGGAGCTGATGGGAATTCACTACCGATAAACAGCTGAAGAGGAGGAAGGTACGACGACGAAGGAAAGATATTGATTTGTTCAGGTTGAGGAGGGGATAGATTGGCAAAATTACTGATAATGGGAGAAGCATTAGTAGAGATCATGCGGGACAGGGAGGATATCCCTTTAAACGAAGCGGGATATTTCAGAGGTCCGTTTCCCAGCGGAGCACCTGCAATATGTGCCAGCTCAGCTGCACGGCTTGGTTGTGATACTGCTCTGGTCAGCGGAGTAGGCGAAGATGATTTTGGCAGATGTATACTTGACAGACTGGTTCATGATGGCGTGGATATCAGCCATGTACTAGTTGATCCGGCAGTTTCCACAGGCTGTGCTTTTGTCACTTACTTTTCGGACGGATCCCGTAAGTTTATTTTCCACATGGGAAATACACCTGCCGTTGGAGCAAAAGCTCCGTCAATTGGTGATTTTCCTGACGTTGAAATCATGCACATTATGGGATGTTCACTTATGGCCAGGCACACATTTGCCATGGAAATACTAAAGACTATGCACCAGGTAATTGAGACGGGAGGCAGGATTTCTTTTGATCCGAATATCCGCCGGGAATTGGCAGGGGACTCAGCGTTTTCAGAAATCCTGGAGGAAGTGATGAATCATGTCAGCATTTTTCTCCCCGGAAAAGAGGAACTGCTCGCCATCACGGGTAAAAATTCTGTGGAGGAAGCTATCCATGCCTGCCATACCTATCCAAAGTTAGAAATTGTTCTTTTGAAAAACGGGTCAAAAGGCAGCAGTCTGTACGTAAGATCCGGGCAGACAAAGAACTTCAATGCTTACCCTGTTACACAGGTTGATGCCACAGGCGCAGGTGATTCCTTTGATGGAGCATTTCTGGCAGGTCTCATTGGCGGGGAAAGCCTGGAAAAGTCCGTACAGATGGCAGCTGCAGCAGGTGCGCTGAATGCTGCCGCTTTCGGTCCCATGGAAGGTAACATCAATCCTGCGTCAGTAAAAGCATTGATAGAGGGAAAAGCCATGTGACAGTAAAAGCGGGATGTCCGGTACAGGATACTACTGTGATCAACAAGCATTAACTGAAAAAGTATAGCAACATAAGCCTATGCCTTTTCTCAGGAAGCAGACGGCTATATTTCCGTCAGATTCAGATGAAGGAAATACTCATCAGGCTCGCCTGAAAGAGAATTTTCCTTCATCTGAATCTTCATATCCTGCTCAACGATGGAGTTATTCCGGTCTCACACCAATGACAATGTGTTGATGGTCGCTTTCCCGCGTCTTAATCGTTTGCAGAGAGTAGGGCTTTGCCTCTCCGTTTATCTCCCTGAAGAATGACAGGGAAAAAGCCTCATTCTGTTCAGCCAGATGGATCAGGTTTGCTTTGCTGGTCGCTTCCTTAACCATCTGGGAATCTTCGTCACTTACATTGTATAATAATTTCTCCCTGGCATCGTCAAAGAAGTCAACTCCGCCCGGACGGATTTCGAGTTCACCATCTTTACCGATGTAAAATTCAAGATAATAGTCTGTGGCAACATCCACATAGAAGATGCTCTCAAAATCACTTGTCAGAGCCTTGGAGATGCTCATACAGGTTTTCCTGTCTGCCTGCATCACCTCAGCTTTTGCTTCTCCACGTTCAATAAGGAAGTGATCAAACTCATCATGCGGCACCGGCTTTGAGAAGTAATAGCCCTGCACATAGTCACATCCCATAGCCTTGAGAACCAGATATTGTTCCTCAGTTTCGACACCCTCTGCCACCACCGGTACATGCAGATAGTCCGCAATATCTATGATCAGCTCGATCATACGAACATCCCGATTCTCTCCGAAAGCATTTCTTATAAAGCTCATATCCAGCTTCAGCGCGTCTATCGGAAGATGTGACAGCATGCCAAGAGACGAATAACCAGTGCCGAAATCATCCATTTCAATCCGGAACCCCATCCCCATACCGCGAAGATCTTTGGCCGTTGAAATCACCTGATCCGAATCTCCGGTATAAGCCGACTCCGTGATTTCCAGAACCAGATCCTCAGGATTGAGTTTAAATTCCTCCAGAATCTCCTTGAAGATACTCTTCAGATCAGGCGTCAGCATATCAATACGGGATACATTCACTGATACCGGAACAGAATAACCGAACCTCTCCTTCCAATCCCGTATTCTTGCTGCAGCCTCACGCCATACGAACTGATCAAGGTCCAGAATAAGTCCATTGTCCTCAAGAAGCGGAATGAACACACCCGGACTGATCATGCCAAGCTCCGGATGATTCCAGCGTACCAGCGCTTCCGAGCTCGCCAGTACAGGCTTGTCGGGACGGATATCATACTTGGGCTGGAAATATACCACAAAACGATTGCTTTCCAGGGAAAGCTTGAAGTCTTCCAGCAGACGTTCTCTGTAAAGCTCCGCTTCATGCATCTCGGTATCGTATATCCCAACAGCTTTCCGATACCCGCTTCTGACAGTGTTTGCTGCGGTCTTCGCATAATCAAACCGGCGTTCAATCTGAAGCGACTTGTCCACCTGTGAATATACACCCATGCGGAGCCTGACCCGATGCTCGGATACATCTTCATCCACAAGTCCCTCGGAAGCCTTGTCCAGTATGCTCTCATAATCATCCCTGTGCGGGCAGTACATC
Organism: uncultured Lachnospiraceae bacterium; assembly: GCA_902783305.1. Lineage (GTDB taxonomy): Bacteria > Bacillota > Clostridia > Lachnospirales > Lachnospiraceae > Blautia_A. The sequence goes on from CACZQU010000069.1 coordinate 5,467, forward strand.
AGGAAGGTGTCCGCTCCCCTCCGGCATGCTACACCGCCGACCTCCCGTGATATCTGGCGAATCTGTCTGCCGATGCGGGCAAGCACGCTGTCACCATACTGCTTTCCATAGCGTTCGTTGAGAATATGGAAATGGTTGACGTCCAGAACAACAGCATCCATCAGCATCTCATGATAATGCTGGTCATACATCCGAACATAACGGAGGAAATAATCAAGGTTGAGAAGATTTGTCAGGCTGTCGCGTTCTGTGGACTGGATGATGATGCGTTTCTCCGTCAGTTCAATACACCGGGTAACGCGGGCATGAATGATCTCGGCGGAGGGATAGGGCTTGGGAATAAAGTCAATCGCTCCGATTCTGAGACAGTCAACTTCCGCAGTCTGATCCGCCGTCATCACGATGACCGGTATGCTCTTCAGTTCATCCTCCTCTTTCATTACCTTCAGTACTTCCATGCCGCTCATCTTCGGCATCTGAAGATCCAGCATGACTATGGCAATATCATCTTTATGTGCTTTGACCTGCTCCAATGCTTCAATACCATCAGAGGCATACAGGATATCATAGCCATCACCGAGCATGTTGCCCAGAATCATCTGGTTGATATACTCATCTTCTACAACAAGGATGTGACGCTTGAGATGCAGAATTTCCGCATCTTCATCCATGGAGAATATCGGCTTGCCTTCGGTCTCTGCATCTTCACGCGAGATAGCACCCATGTCCTTCAGAAGCTTTTTTTCTTCATACATCAGTGTATCCGCACGTTCAAAAACATCGTGGAAGCTGGTGTCCGTGCCGGGGGTGTAATCCGACAGACCACCTGAAATGACGACTTCCTTGGTCCTGATGTGCTCTACCGAGCGATCATGCAGGGCCAGAACCAGTTCCTTTCTGATAAGATAATCGCGCCCGGTCAATACCACGACAAACTCATCTCCACCAGTCCGGTAAACCGGGCTGTGCTGAAAAATCTCGCAGATCATCCTGCATGCGTTAATAATGTACTCGTCGCCCGCCTTATGACCCAGGGTATCATTGATCACCTTCAGTCCATTCACATCACAGACAACAACCGCAAATTTCTCTGCTGCACCCTCTTCAATGGAAGCGTCGATCTGTTTCTGTGCCAGGAGGAAAGCATGCTTGCTTTTGACTCCGGTCAGAGGATCGGTAAGAGCTGCGGTGCGGGCCTGATCACGCTCACTGGCCGCCTTCTTCTCCCACTTGTTCATGGTAGTATAATTGATAAACAGTACCATAAGGGACAGCCCAAACAACCCGGAGATGACAAAAAAACTGGTATTATCTGCTTCATAAAGCCGGTTGATCTGAACAGAAAGGAATTCATCTTTGTCGGTTGAGGGAGTCCCGCCGTCCGCTATAGTGTCTATATAGCCGGATATCTCAGTCATGATCTGAGTTTCTTTATTTTTATTCAATCTTTCTGCCCAGGTCATCGCGTTCAGGACAACGAAAACAAGCAAGGCTATCCAGACGAAGACAGCTCTTCCAAATTTCCTGTCATGATCCTTCCGGATAACAAAATTAAAATAGATCAGGCCAATAATCGACCAGGCAGCAATGAGAACATAGGTTTCGGTCTCGATGGTGTAGTCGGAGAAAGCACTCGGGAACAGCAAAAAGACCAGGAAAGCCGCCAGAATAATCAGACACACACCGCTGATGAAATGGTTCCTTTTCGCACCTTCCTTCCTGGAAACCTTAAACACCACTATGGATGCAAAGCCGTAAATGATAGTTGCTCCAATAGTCGTGGTATCCACTATCCAGCCGATCGCCGTCCTGCCGAGGAACGGGATGGGCAGGGAGACAAGGAGTACCAGAAGTATCGCTTTGACCGGAATCTGTTTGTCATTGAGTCCGGAAAAACGCACCGGCAGGATGCCGTCCTGTGCAACGGCATAACACAGGCGGCTGACGGTGCGCAGCATCCCGATCAGGCTTGTCAGTACCAGTGACAACAGTGACGCCATCAGGATATATACGCCTGTATATCCAAGATAATGGTACGCCGCGTAAAAAGCAGGAAGCCCCTTGATCCCTTCAAACTCGTTCAGCCGGCTGATGTAGTCAAGCCAGCCGGTGCATCCCTCCGGATAGGCGGAAACGCTCAGAAGGATGATAAAAATATACAATGCTGTCGTGAAGGCCACAGAAATCACAAGAACACGGAACATGCTGCTGTGTTTAAACCGGTATTCTGCGGCAGAATGAGATACGCTTTCAAAACCAATAAAAGCCCAGGGCGATATGAAGGCGATGCGGACAATCTGCCGGAAGGCATCTGTACCCGGTAAAAAGGCCGGGCTCATTGTCATCCCCGAGCCTTTATGACCCATCATTGCAATGACAAAGCAAACCGTAATACCGATGGTAAAAATCAACGCCATCACTACCATTGCTTTTGCTGTCGCCTTTTTGCTCTTCATGCACAGCAGACCGACAAGCCACATCACGGCAAGCGTCATCAGTGCTTCGCCCAGATAGACCTCATAGCCGAATATCGTAAAAAGATAGGCTTTTTTGAATATTCCATGCAGGAAGTATCTTGCAAACAACGGAATGCTTGTGGCATTGGCCCAGAAAATGGAAATATAGATCAGGAACATGAACCACGCAATCAGGAAGGCAAAATCATACCCGAAAACATTTTTCACATAGTTATACAGGCCGCCTACCCCGGGATAGCGATTCGCCAGGAAATGATAATGGCTTGAAACCATCAGCATCATGACAAAACCGATCAGCAGACCAATAATGGAGCCCATTGGCCCTGCCGAAGACAGATAAGAGCTGCTGGTGACGACAAGAGATCCCC
>CACZQU010000070.1 GCA_902783305.1 uncultured Lachnospiraceae bacterium
CGGTCAGGTTCATCTGAACGGCCAGCAGGCTGCGGCGTACTGCCATATCTCAGATGCTGCCTTCAGGGATGAAAAAGGGCGGGAGCTGAACGGCGAATCGGGAAAGACAGCCCGGCAGGCGGCAGTACTGAAAAAACTGGGGGAGAAAGTAAAAAGCGGAGGGATTTCCGGCCTGCTTTCGGCGGCAAAAACCCTGCTTAACCTGAACGGCGGGCAGTCAGGCTTTCTCAGAACCAGTCTTCAATATGATGAAATCATGGAAATGCTTCCGGTAGTGATGAACTATAAGATTGCGGGAAATGCATCATTCCCGTTTACACAGGCCGGCACAGCTGCTGATGGAACGGGCTATGCCGCTCAAGGGGGATTTGCCGATAATGTCACCCAGCTTCACCGCTTCCTCTTTGGGGATGAAACCTATCAACCCAGCGGTTCGGTTCTGGAAACGGATCAGTATATTCTGAATAACGCAGGCGGGACGGAATTTCATCCGGCAGCGTGAAATAAGGCTCCTCCATAGCTGAATCCGAAGCACACAGCTTGCTATATATTTTCTTATATGATAGAATTAACACTAACAGATGTTGCTGCAACTGATAACGAGGTAAGTTGAGGGATGATATTTTTGCCTGGTATTTCCGGGGAAATAAACAGGCAGGATGCTCCATTGATGGGTGATGGATCCTGAAACCGGTGAAGATGAAGAATAAGGAGGGAAAATCATGGCAATCAGCTTGGCAAAGGGACAGAAAGTAAGCCTGACAAAAGACAATCCAGGCCTGAAGAAGGTGATCGTCGGTCTGGGCTGGGATGTCAACCGCTATGATACAGGTGACGGCTACGACCTTGACGCGTCAGCGTTCCTGCTGACCGACAGCGGCAAGGTATCGGCTCAGGAGGATTTCGTCTTTTACGGCAATCTTTCGCATGTCTCCGGGAGCGTGACCCATATGGGCGACAACCTGACGGGAGAAGGAGAGGGCGACGATGAACAGATCCGGGTTGATCTGTCCCTGGTTCCGGCCAATTTCAGCAGGATCGCATTCGCCGTGACGATTTATGACGCGGAGAGACGCCGCCAGAACTTTGGCCAGATCAGCAACGCGTTTATCCGTATCTACAATGAAGAAGACGGACAGGAGATTCTCCGGTATGATCTGGGAGAAGATTTCTCTATTGAAACGGCAGTGATCTTCGGAGAACTGTACAGGCACAACGGAGAATGGAAATTCAACGCGATCGGAAACGGATATCAAGGTGGTCTTGCCGCCATCTGCGCCAGCTATGGGATCGATGCGGCAGGAGAGTAAAGCTCCGGTTCCGACATACCATATTCGCCAGGGGCTGGAAACAAAAGCTCCTGGCGTTTTTTGAGTCGGAGAGTCAGGGGGGACGGTTCTTTTGAATCAACAGCTAGCGTTCACCGAATAATTACGCTGTCGGATGACCATTTTGAATATCATTTACGTCACGCGCGGGAAGGTGATGAGTCAATGAGAACCACCCAATGACTCACGGGGAAGGTGATGAGTCAATGGGAACCACCCAATGACTCACGGGGAAGTGATGAGTCAATGAGAACCGTCCCCTTGATTCACCATGACTCAAGGAGGGATGAAATGAAAAGAATCCTGACGATCCAGGATATCTCCTGTCTGGGAAAATGTTCTCTCACGATAGCATTGCCGGTGTTGTCTGCCATAGGGGTGGAGACAGTAATCCTGCCCACCGCGCTGCTCAGCACCCACACCATGTTTAAAGATGCGGTGATCACGGATCTTGCGGATCGTCTGATGCCGATCGTCGCCCATTGGAAAAAGGAAGGAATCCGGTTTGACGCGGTCTATACCGGATATCTGGGAAATCCGAAGGTTGTTCAGACCGTGACAGAGGTGGTGGGCGAGTCAGGAGACCCCGCTCCGTTTTTGCTGGTGGATCCGGTGATGGGAGATCATGGGAGACTGTATCAGGGGTTTGATGACAATTACGTGAAAAAGAACCGGGATCTTTGCGCAATGGCGGATCTTATCCTGCCCAATCTGACGGAGGCGGCTTTTCTTACCGGAACTTCTTATCCGGAGTCCTGCAGCGCAGAAGAAGTGCAGTGCCTTCTGAAAGCGCTTACGGAACTTGGGGCGAAAAAAGCGGTACTGACCGGGATTTCTCTGAAGAGAGGTGAGACCGGAGCCATGGGGTACGACAGGGAATCACAGCAGTTTTTCTCCGTTCAGGTTCCTCAGGTTCCGGCAGCATATCACGGAACAGGGGATTTGTTTGCCAGCGTGACGGCGGGATCACTACTCAGAGGGCTCTCTCTTGAGGAAGCGACGGAGCTTGCGGCGCGTTATACGGCTTATACGATTGAGGTGACAAGACACAATGGCCGTGAAAAGCGGTTCGGGCTGGATTTCGAAAAAACCATCCCGCAGCTTCTGACATGGCTGGAGGAAATCAGGAGTCAATCATCTGCAGCGGTGAAATGAGCCGGAGAATCCGGAGCGGGAAAGAGCTTCTCCAAACCCGGAAAAAGAAAACGTAAGATATACCAATACAGGAGATGCCATTTTTCCCCCACTTTGTCAATGATTCTGAAATGCAGAAGTATACCGTGGAAACAAATTGATGGAAAAGCCTATCTGTTCCGCGCGGAACAATCCGCAGGAATCATTTTGCACTGAAAGCATGTATCCGTTCCGGATATTTCAATATGTCCAATAGATAAGAGGAGGTATCATTATGATCAGAAAAAGCAGTGAACTGGGAGTGGAATATCGTGAGA
>CACZQU010000071.1 GCA_902783305.1 uncultured Lachnospiraceae bacterium
AAAAAATGACCATTGAAACAAACAAGACAGATGAAATGCTCACGGTATCGATAGGGGGGCGGCTGGATACATCGGCAGCGCCGGAGCTGGAAGCCGTACTGGACGATGCTCTGGACGGGGTCACCAAAATGGTTATTGATATGAAGGAGCTGAACTATATTTCTTCCGCGGGACTCAGAATCATCCTGACTTCCCTGAAGAAAATGAGTATGTGCGGCGGCACTTTATCCGTGCGTAATGTCAATGAAGATATTCTGGATGTGTTTGAAGTGACCGGCTTTATTGACGTTTTGAACATAGAATAGTAAACGGAGCCGATTCATGATCATTAAGGAGTGTCTGTCAAATGAAAGAAATGACGCTGGCAGCAAGCAAAGAAAAACTGGATGAAGTTCTCAGCTTTATCGATGAGGAACTGGAAAAGGTTTCCTGTCCTCCGCGTATTATGATGCAGGTGGATATCGCGGTTGAGGAGCTCTTTGTCAATATTGCGAGCTACGCTTATGCACCTGGTAAAGGCACCGCATTGATTCGGGTGGAAATGGAGAAGAATCCTTTGGCGATAAGGATCACCTTTGAGGATTCCGGGATTCCGTATAATCCGCTCGCAAAGGCAGATCCGGATATTACTCTTTCCGCGGAGGACCGTCAGATTGGCGGGCTGGGAATATATATGGTCAAAAAAAGCATGAACGATGTGATCTATCAGCATAAGGACGGAAAAAATATCCTTACCATTGTCAAGCATCTGTGAGAGGGAAAGAAAAAGAGTCTCAGGCTGCAGCCGCGCGCCTGAGGCTTTCTTCATGTTTCCGGGAACCACTGTGAGATTTTCAGGGGCACGGCGCTGTACCGATGCAGCAGGAAAGCCGGTAACCGGGAAATACTCCTTCCTCGAAGGAATAGTGGTTTACGGCTTCGGGCCAGTGACACTGCGGGGGGGATGAATCCTCCAGGTCAAAATAAAAACCGGACATAGGAAGGGACAGGCCTTCTCCGGTGGCTTTCAGGAGGCTTTCCTTGAGCGTCCACAGCCGGCAGAAGGTGTCTGCCCTTTTTTGCGGCTCGCTGATCTGAAGAAGACGCTTGTATTCTGCCGGGTGAAAGTGATACCTGGCAATATTCATGTGATCCCTGGAAGAAATCTGCTCGATGTCGCAGCCCAGCTCTTTGATATCCGGATGGTGCTCCCCGGATCCGTTTTCGCCGGATGCGCCGCGGCGGCCTGAGCCTGTGGAGGACGCTGCCTGAGAGGGGATACCGCCAGGGGGAAGCCTTCTGCCCATACAGGCGAGAGCGGCTTTACCGGAATGGGAAAGATTAAAGAGCAGATCAGGATACCCGGCAAAAGCCGGTTTTTCCTTTTCGCTCAGCGTGTAGACCATATCCCTCTCGGCAAGACCGTATGCGTTCAGCAGGCAGTCCAGCGCAAGGCCGGCGCCAAGACTCAGGCACCGGGAGGTGAGGGGGCGGTATTTCATGGTTTTTTCCTTCCGGAAGGCGGAAAGCCTTTTCAGGCAGGCGTCAAATGTCTCCGGATCCTCAAGAAAGGACACCTCCAGAAGGCAAAGCCTTACGGCACCGTCAAACATCGTAAAGAAGGAAGCCCGCTCTGACACCGGCTGGATTTCAGAGTGCATTCCGTATGGCTCCAAGGAGTTCGTCAAAGGTTTCATATGCGGGAAGCTCAGGATTGGCATCCATGATCTGCCTGGTGCTGCGGAACAGAAAGCCTGCCTTGCTGGCTTTAATCATGGCCAGGTCATTGAAGCTGTCCCCGGCGGCGATGGTCTCAAATCCGATGGACTGAAGCGCTTTTACCGAAGCAAGCTTCGCGTTTTGGATGCGCATTTCAAAGCCTGAGATGGAACCATCGTCAGCGACCTTCAAGGTGTTGCAGAAAAGGGTAGGCCAGCCCAGCTTTTTCATGAGCGGTCCGGCAAACTGGGTGAAGGTGTCGCTGAGGATGATGACCTGGGTGATTTCACGGAGCTGATCGAGAAACTCTCTGGCTCCCGGCAGGGGATCGATCGTGGCTATGGTTTCCTGTATTTCCTTCAGACCAAGGCCGTGCTCTTTCAGAATGCCAAGCCTCCAGTTCATCAGCTTGTTGTAATCCGGCTCATCACGGGTGGTCCGTCTGAGCTCGGGTATGCCGCTGGCTTCGGAAAAGGCAATCCAGATTTCCGGAACCAGTACACCTTCCAGGTCGAGGCAGACAACATTCATAACGATATCTCCTTTCATTAAGGGTGAATTGCAATGTCAGTGTATTTCAGTATAATATATTTTTTCTGTGAGCGAAAGGATAAAGGATAATAAATATGAACAAAAAAGAAGTATCCGAAATCAAAAAGCAATATACACCGGATCGATGTGCGGTTTCTTCGATCTGCGGATGCTATGTGGACGCGGAGAAAAACAAAAAGATGACCATGAAGGAGACCTTCCTCGCGCTTGAGGAGGAAGAGATGCTGAAGTACATGGATATCTTCCGGAAAACTCTCTCGGGAACCATCGGAAAGAATCTCCTGAATCTGGAATTTCCCCGGCAGGAGGAGGGAGAAGGAACCTGGCACGAATTCCTTATGAAGCTCCAAAGCAGCCGCCTGGAGGACGATGAGCTGCTGGAAGCTTTTTATGACAAGGTCATTGAGCACTATGAGACGGACGACAACTTTCTCATCCTGGTGCTCCACAATACCTATGATGTGCCGGGGAAAACCTCTGACGGACTGGATCTGTCTGACGCTTCGGAGGAGGTTTACGAGCATCTTCTGTGCAGCATATGTCCGGTATCCCTGTCCAAGGGAGGACTATCCTATCAGGAGGGGGTAAACCGGATCGGAGAGCGGGTGAGGGACTGGGTTGTCCAGATGCCGGATATGGGATTCCTGTTTCCGCAGTTCAACGACCGGAGCTCGGATATTCACGGCATTTTATGCTATACCAGAAACGCGGCAAAGATTCCCCAGTCGATGATAGAGGAGCTTTTCGGGTGCCAGGCTCCGCTCTCAAGCGCGGATCAGAAGGATTCCTTCAATACGCTGGTGGAAAATACGCTCGGTCAGGACTGCCGGTATGATACCGTGATGACCATTCACGAGAAGCTCAATGAGATCATTGAAGAGCAGAAGGACGAGCCTGATCCTGTGGTTCTCACCAGGTCCGAGGTAAAGCAGCTTCTTTCCCTCAGCGGGGTGGAGGAGGACAGGCTGGAAAACTTTGAAGAACAATATCAGATTGCCGCCGGATCACAGCCGGCGCTTGTGGCGTCCAATCTGACGAATACAAAAAAGATGGAAATCCGGACAGGAGATGTGGTGGTGAGTGTTGACCCCGCGAAGGCAGCTCTGGTCGAGACAAGGGATGTGGACGGACGCCGATGCCTGGTGATTCCGCTGGACGGCGAGGTCGAGATCAACGGGATTCATGTGAAATGAATGGTATACCCGCTTGTGTGCGGCAGGACAAAGGCACAAAGCATGAAAAAACCCGGGAGGGGCTGTGGGGTTCACAGTCCCTCCCGGGTTTGCCTTGCGGATCAGTCCGGCTTACAGAGTGTCCTCGCGGCGGATATATCCCGGTTTGTCTTCGGGAGAGATGACTTCTTTTACATGAAGGAGCTTCGCTCTCTTGTCCACAACCTGGTTTTCCACGACGACATCCTCACCGATCACGGCGCCTGCGGAGATGATGCTGTTTTTGACGACGGCACCCTTCTTGATCACGCAGCCGCGGCCGATGATGGAATGCTCTATCGTACCTTCGATGGTGCAGCCGTTGGAGACGACGGAATCGGAGATCGAAGCCGTGTCATAATAGTGAGTCGGGCTGGAGTTATTGGTACGGGTATAGATCGGCCAGTCGTTGAGGAACAGGGTCTGAGCGGCTTTGATGTCAATCAGATCCATGTTTGCCTTGAAATAAGCATTGAAATCATTGAGAACCGCGAAATATCCGCGATGAGGAACTCCACGGACGTCAAGATTCTCACACTCGACATTGATGATATCCACCAGGTTGTATACGGAGGAGAGCTCTTTTGCCTTGTAGATCAGTTCTTTGAAGAGCTCCTTCGTCATGATGTAGGTGGCCATGGAGATGTTGCGGTTCTTCGTGTTGCCGCGGTTGCGCTCAAGGGAGAGGACACCCTTCTGGCGGTTGAGGTTGACAACCGTGCAGTTGAGGAAGGACTCTTTTGCGTTGTCTACGGCATGATAAAGGAGGGTGATATCGGCACCGGACTCCACATGCTGGTTGATCAGATCAGAATAATTCTGAGAGTAGACCATGTAGCTGGGGGCGATGACGACATAAGGATGATGCATCCGGTCAATATACTCGATATTGTCGATGTAAGCCGCAATATCGGTATTGTAGATATCGTTCTGCGCGTCGGTCCCGGAGAACAGGATCTGGAGCTTGCCGCTCTTGGAGTTGATGTTGTAATGGCGGCCGGTGCCAAGATGCTCTACCAGTGAACGGGGTTTGCTGTTGATATAAACCTGCATGCGGTCAATGCCGCTGTTGCTCATATTGGAGATCGGGAAGTCGATCACGCGATATCTGCCGAGGAAGGAGAAGGAACCGATCGGACGGTAATCCTGCATGCCTTCTACCCACAGATTTCTTGAGGATGAATTGATAATACCAAATGCCTTATACATATTATTCAGCCCCCTTTACTTTCTTGGCGACAAGCTCGATATGTTCGCTGTCTGCGCTTCCGACAACGGCATTCTTGCCGACGGTGATATCATTGGCAACAAGGGCGCGGATGACAGTCGCGCCATCCTCAACAACCGCACCGGGCATCAGGACAGAGTCGATGACCTTTGCGCCTTCGCCGACTTTGGAGTTGGTGAAAAGAACAGAGTTTCTGACTTCGCCTGAAATGACGCAGCCCTGTGTGACATATGCGTTGGAAATGGAGGCATTGGCTCCGATGTACTGCGGAAGGGCGATGACATCCTCAGTGTAGATCTTCCAGGTGGGATCGCTCAGGTCCAGAGCATTGTCCGGATTGAGCAGGTCCATATTGGCCTCCCACAGAGAGTCGATCGTACCTACATCCTTCCAGTAGCCTTCAAACTTGTAGGCGAATACGCCTTTGCCTTCCGCGAGAAGGGCGGGGATGATGTCCTTGCCGAAATCGTGGCTGGAATCGGTCTTCTTGACATCGGCGATCAGAAGCTTGCGGAGCGTCTTCCAGGTGAAGATATAGATTCCCATGGAAGCCAGGTTGCTCTTGGGATTGGCAGGCTTCTCCTCAAACTCCACGATACGGTCGGCTTCATCGGTGTTCATGATGCCGAAGCGGCTGGCTTCCTTTATGGGAACAGGGATGACGGCGATGGTGGCGTCGGCCTTGTGCTCCTTATGGTAAGCGAGCATCTTGGAATAGTTCATCTTGTAGATATGGTCGCCGGAGAGAATCAGCAGATATTCCGGCGAGAAGGAATCGATAAAATCGATATTCTGTGAAATGGCATCTGCAGTCCCGCGGTAAACGTCGAGATTGGCATCGGCCTTTTCACGCGGAGGAAGGACATAGACTCCGCTGTCCTGGGTATCAAGACCCCAGCGGCCACCCGCTGCTACATAGCTGTTGAGTTCGATGGACTCATACTGCGTCAGTACGCCGACGACATCGATGCCGCTGTTGGCGCAGTTGCTGAGCGGGAAGTCAACGATCCTGTACTTGCCTCCGTAGGCTACGGCAGGTTTGGCGACCTTATTGGTCAGGTCATGGAGGCGGCTACCTCTGCCGCCGGCAAGAATCATCGCGAGCATGCTGTTTTGACTCATGGTGAACCCTCACTTTCCTTTCTGATCTGATGATCTTGATCGGACAGCCTGATCGAACGTCCGGCGGTCTGATCTACGGCACACAGCCCGGGGAATCAGTAATGAGCTCCCTTACTGTCCTTTGAGCCAGGTGCGTGAACGGGCAGCCGGGATTCAAAAGGGAGTCTGAGATCCCCGCAGCCGTACTTGCTTACATTATACAATTTCTTCACGAAGATTTCCACTGTTATTGTGCAAAAATCGAAAAAAAATCTTTCTGTTTTTGAATGGTTCTGTGAATAATGGCACGAGATAAAGGCCAGACACAGAAAAAGTGTGGACGAAAAGGGGAAGGAAGGATATAATGCACTGAGACAGTAGGGCGAAAATGCGAAGCAATTGTTGCTGCCTGGCTCAGTGGTAACACGAATGCGCCATGCGCGCTTACTCTCCCTGATCTGTCCCGGCCGGATACCGTTCGAAGCCGCGAAGCGGAGGGCTGCCGGATCTTGCCGGATCTCATCAGAATGGATCCGGTCAGATAGGAACCTGCATTTACAGATGAGAAAGGACACTGCTGCAGATATGCTAAAGCCAATGGTCTCGGTAATCATACCTGTCTATAATGGAGAAAAATATATCTGTCAGGCTGTCGATTCGGCATTGGCGCAGGATGTGCCTCTCGAAGTGATCGTGATCGATGACGGATCCCAGGACGGAACCCGTGCCCTGCTGGAAAGGTACCGGGGTACCCAGGGCTTTCGGGTAAAACGGCTCGAGCGCAATCAGGGAGCGGCCAGAGCCAGGAATCTGGGAGTAAAAATGGCGGAAGGGGAGTATATTGCTTATCTGGACGCAGATGACTGGTGGACCAGGGGAAAGCTGAAGGCGCAGCTGAGTGCGATGGAGAATACAGGCTGTGTGCTGTGCACCACGGGGAGGGAGCTGATGAATCCTGACGGGAGCTCGACAGGAAGATATATTCCCGTGCACTCCAGGATTTCTTATTCGGATCTGCTCCGGCACAATTCGATCAACTGCTCGTCCGTTCTGATCCGGCGCTCGGTCGCGCTGGAATATCCGATGGAGCATGACGACAGTCATGAAGACTATATCGCGTGGCTGCGGATCCTGAAGGTATATGGATATGCCGCGGGTGTCAACCGTCCCTATCTGAAATACAGGCTCAGTGAAGGCGGCAAGTCCAGGGACAAGACAAAATCCGCTGTCATGACCTTCCGGGTATACCGGTATGTCGGACTTGGCCGGATACAGAGCCTTCTCTGCTTTGTCTCTTACGCTGTTCACGGTCTGTGGAAATACAGGTAATACCTGACGGAGAAGCCGGTAAAACCGGGAATTCCGAAAAATATTTTACAATTTTTACATTCCCGTTAAGGAAGACCGTACGAATGTGTTAATAAAGTGTTCCGTTAGTGAAAATAATATGTTATAATATCCCTTATTCGTCAGGAGTCAGCCGGGGAGCGGGGAGCGGACAGCGCTTTACGCATACAGCGGCTGGACAGTTGCAGATAATCAGGAGCTGTCTGGAAAGAGCCTGCGTAACGTTTCATGACAGATCCTTATGAGATAGGATGATAAGCATGGGAAAAGAAAGAACCAGGAAGTCCCCGCGGACTTCCGCATCGTTGGACAGGAAAAGGCTTCGGGAACGGGAGCCTGACGGGTTTTCAGCGCCGGATGAAGAGTATTCCCATCTGGCAGATAATATCAAAGCGATACTTATTTTTCTTGTGGTATTCAATCATCTGATCGCTTTCCGCATTGTCAAAGAAGATGAGGTGATGAAGCATGTCTGGTATGCCATTACGATTTTTCACATGCCGGCTTTTATTTTTGTTTCAGGTTATTTATCGAAGCATCCGCAGAACCAGTTAAAAAACTTCAAAAATCTGATGATTCCCTATATCCTGGGCTATACCCTGACATGGTATGCCTATTACTGGATCGAACAGCCGATCGATTTTGAGATCCTGCGGCCGTCCGGCTCCGCCATGTGGTATCTGCTGGCATTGTTTTTTTACCGGCTGACGATCGAAGCGACCAGCCGTTTCAGAGGCGTGCTGCTGTGGAGCATTGTGCTAGCCCTGCTGGCTGGATTCAGACCGGAGTTTTCCACGTACCTTTCTGCCTCCCGTATTGTCGTCTTTTTCCCCTTTTTTGTGGCGGGGTATCTGTGGAAAAGCAGCTATACCCAGTACATCCGGCATTTTACAGGAAAGATCGCTTTTTTGCTGATCGGTGGTGTCCTGCTGTTTTCCGTGCCTCATTACATGATACTGAAGCGCCTGCCGATTGACCTGTTCCGGGGAAATCACAGCTATCAGATGAGCAGCGTGACGAATGAAATGGGACTGATTCTCCGGTTCCTGATGTTTCTGGTCTCCTTTATCGTGATCATGATGTTCTTTTCCCTGGCGCCGCAAAGAAAGCTTCTGGGTTTCATCGGCCGCAATACGATGAGTGTTTTTTTCCTGCATTATCCGATTCTGATTGTGCTTAACGGACTGAACATTCTGCAGATCCCGCAGCTGATGACATGGTGGGGAGCTTTGCTTTTGTCCCTGGTTATGGTCGTGGTTCTCGCAAGTCCCCCGGTCAACTGGATTTATACAAAATTCATGCAGCTGGTCGGGTTCATTTTATTCAGGAGCGAAAAGGAAGCGGAGACGAAGCCTGCCGCGCT
>CACZQU010000072.1 GCA_902783305.1 uncultured Lachnospiraceae bacterium
AGAACGTAAGCGATAGTGGCGTAGTTGGTAACGCGCGACCTTGCCAAGGTCGAGACCGCGGGTTCGAGCCCCGTCTATCGCTTTTTTTATGCTTTTTCATCGAAAAGGACACCCGCATCAGAGAGCTGCAATCTGACAAGGTGTCCTTTTTTGATGCATTTTAGAATTCATTCCTTTCCGGAACGGATATTTCAGGCTTCATCGATTTACGAATGAATCCTTACCGCCCGAGGCCTTTCTCGATTTCTTCGATGACGATCTTTAACGCTTTTATCCTGGCGTACTTTTTGTCATTGGATTCCAGTACATGCCACGGGGCAAAGGAAGTACTCGTCTTTTCCATCATCTCATTGACCGCATCCTCATACAGATCCCATTTCTCACGGTTTCTCCAGTCCTCATCCGTGATCTTCCACTGCTTCTCAGGAGTATTCTGTCTCTCCGTGAAGCGGGCAAGCTGTGTATCCTTGTCGATCTGAACCCAGAATTTCACGATCACCGCGCCCCAGTCCTTTAATTCCTTCTCAAATTCATTAATTTCATTGTAGGCACGTTTCCAGTCGTTTTCCCTGCAGAATCCCTCCAGGCGCTCAACCATCACCCGTCCATACCAGGTACGGTCAAAAATGGCAATATGTCCGTCCTTGGGCAGGCGGGTCCAGAATCTCCACAGGAAATGCCTCGCCTTCTCATGGGGCTCCGGACTCGCGATCGGCTGGACTTCATATCCCCGAGGATCCAGGGCTGCGGCAATACGCTTGATATTTCCGCCCTTTCCCGCCGCGTCCCAGCCTTCATAAGCGATAATCACGGGAATCTTCTTGCGGTAAATTTCATTATGGAGACTGCGAAGCTTCTTCTGAAGCTTGTCCAGTTCTTTCTTATACTCCTCCTCCGTGAGGATATGATCAAGCGGAATATCTGCCAGCTTCGGCATAGGCTTCAGCTCAAACGTATTCTGCGGGATGGGAACATTCATCTTCTCATTGGCCAGGGCAGTATCGATCCCCTGCACCAGGAACTCTGTCATCTGCAGCTCCGCCCATTTTTTATCGGTGGAGTCAATGATATACCACGGTGCCACGGATTGATTGGTGTCAAACAGATACTGGTCAAAGACCTTCAGGCACTGTTTGTAATGCTCATTCTGCCAGAGGTCGGAATCCGAAACACGCCATCTGGTGTTTTTGTCCTTCCGGAGCCTTTCCAGCCGTTTCCTCTGATCCTTCTCGCTGATCTGGAAGAAAAACTTCATCACCAGATATCCATTGTCTGTCAATGTCCGCTCAAAGCGGCGGATGCTGACCAGACGCTGACGATACTCATCCTCCGACAGATCCCCCGCGACATACTGGCTGGTCACCTCGTCCATCCAGCCGCCGTCAAAAAACACAAATTTTCCTTCCTCAGGTATCTTTGCAAAATGGCGGTACAGGAAGGGTTCTCTTTTCTCTTCCTCTGTAGGCACAGACATAACGGCAACCTTGAAAAATCTTGGATCCAGGTTTTTGATGACTTTGCCAAGAACACTTCCCTTTCCGGCAGAACCCCATCCTTCCATCAGAACCAGAACAGGAAGCTTTTTTTCCTTAAGCAGGGTCTGTCTGGACGACAGATCCCCTCTGGCCTTTTCAAGGCGTGACGCAAGTTCCTCTTCACTGGGACTCTGAGCTTTGATCCAGTCTTTCAGCATCTCTGATCTCCTCCCTTATCATTGATTATCATTCAGAATAGCCCCCACGGAATGTTTCGTATGACTGGGCATGTTGCCTGTAATTGTAACATATCCGGGAGCAGATTCATATAGTTTTTACAAAAATAATTTGGATACCCACACTTTGTATGCTGCAGTTTTCGGTCTGCCCGTAACGCCGTGCGCGGCGATCGTCAGTCCGGGTATGAGACCATATTCTGACAAGCAGGCACGACAAATCCGGTCTCATCCCCGGACTGGCTGTGAATCATAACAGGTCAGGCATGGTTCGCACGAAAATGCATAGACCAGGCTCCCGAATTATGATATGATAATCAACTGTATTTATCTCAGGACAGCTGTCCGTCAGTCGGACAGGCTGAACGGATTCACACTATAGGAAGGACAGGTCAATGAAAAAAGGACTGGTACTGGAAGGCGGCGCAATGCGGGGATTGTTCACCGCAGGGGTTCTGGACGTCATGATGGACCATGACATGGAATTTGACGGTGCTGTAGGTGTCTCAGCCGGTGCATGCTTTGGCTGCAACTACAAATCAAAGCAGCCGGGACGAGCCGTTACATATAATAAAGATTACTGCAGGGATCCCCGTTATTGTTCCGTACGTTCCTGGATATTGACAGGAGATCTTTTCGGCGCAAAATTCTGTTATGAAGATATTCCTGACAGGCTGAACCCCTTCGATGTCAGAACCTACGCGGAAAACCCTATGGATTTCTATGCTGTCGCGACAGATGCGCAGACAGGTAAGGCGGTTTATCATAACTGTCTGAAGGGAGACACCGAAGATCTTCGGTGGTTCCGGGCATCCGCCTCCATGCCCATCGCTTCAAGGGCAGTCGAAATAGACGGAAAAAAATATCTTGACGGAGGCGTCGCAGACTCTGTTCCTTTGAAATTTTTCCAGGAAATCGGTTATGACAGAAATGTCGTTGTGCTCACACAGCCGGAGGGGTATGTCAAATCCCCGCAGAAATTCCCGGGGTTGTTCAGGCTGGTGCTGTCAAAGTATCCGGCTATCGCCGAAGGACTGATCCACCGCCACATTTCCTACAGCCAGACCATTGAGTATATCCGAAAAGAAGAAGAAAAAGGAACTGCTTTTGTCATCCGCCCCAAAGAGTCCCTTGGCATCGGCCATGTCTGCCATGACCCACAGGAGCTGGAGAGAGTTTATCAGACCGGACGCAGACGTTGTGAGGAGCTTCTGTCTGACCTTGAGGCATTTCTTGCAGAGTAAAGAAGACCGCCTTGTCCTGTTGTCCTGACAGTCTGCCGCACATGGATGCCTGTACAGACACTGCACAGGCAGAATGATCAGGTCCGTTTCAGAAGTGATCCTTATGAAAAAAGAGGCGTTTCGTGTAAGCCGTGATGCTTTCCGCGAAACTGCCTCTTCCTGTGTTCAGCAAAGTTGTTTAAGCTTATTCATCTATGCGCCTGGTTCGGAGCATCGTCTTCTGGATGCCGTCAGCCGCTTTTTCGTCCGCCCTTACGCATCAGGTGCGCAAGGCTGATGATGCGCCGGGTCCTCCATCTTGCCTGACCGGGAAATCTTACGCAGCATGTGCGCGAGATTGAACGAATCGCAAAGATTATTTCTGCTTCTTCAGAAGATCACCAAAAGTAAAGGTCCGGGAGGTCGGCTCCGAATTCAGATCCTCCGGTTTATCCTCCTGATCATTCGATTCATCCTTCTCATCCTCTGAAAGGATCTTTTCGAGAGAAGAAAACAGGTCATCAGAAGCCTGGGTTTCTGATTCCCGGTCCTCATCCGGCTCCTTCTGATCGGGCAGAGATGGAGAATGATCTTCCGGAACCGATTCGTCCGGATTCTCCTGACCGGCCGTAATCTCCGGTTCTTCCGGGATGTCCGGGCTCATCGAAGTTTCCTTCCGCTCCGGATCCTCCACAATCCCTGAATTCTCCGGAATCTCCAGGTTGTCTATGCCCTCAGACTCCTCCGATCCTCCCATATCTTCCACTAAGCCGGAATCTCTGACAGCATATTCCCCGCCGCTTTGCGGTTCTTCCTCCCCATTCGGCTCCGGTCTCTCCTTCCACAAAGAATCCGGCCCGGAGTCATCCCTGGTTTTTCCGTTTTCCATGGGAATTGCCTGTGAGGCGTAATAGCCTTCCTCGTAATCATTCGCGGCGGCACCTTTCAGGCTCTGAAGCAGTTCTCTCTCCTCCTGCGCTTTTTCGGCTTCTTCTTCCAGCTCATATTTTCTTTCCCGGCGTTTTCTGTGATAAGCATTACGTTTCCGCGTCATCGTGCGGCGAACCAGTAGTACCGGAGTGCAGATCAGGAAAAGAGCCGCGCTGATCACCATGTTGAAGGAAATCGTCGTTCCCGGAATCATCATCTTGTCCGTACGAAGATACTCAATAAAAAACCTGCCGAAACCATAGCCTGCCAGATAGCGCAGAAAGATTTCCCCGTGAAACAGTTTTTTTCTCCGAAACAGCACCAGCGCAACAAGAAGGATCAGACACCACAGACTCTCATACGCGAAGGCAGGATGACATTGAATAAAAGAGCTTCCATCCAAGGTAAGGAGTCTCTCTCTCATCAAAGGCGTCACCTCGCCGGGATTCACGACGGATAAAGGAAGCTGCATCGCCGTCGGCCACTCGGTATATTCTCCGAAGGAACAGCGGTTGAAGAAATCTCCCCATCTTCCGATCATCTGTACGATCAACCCGCCCACGCAGAAAATATCAGCCATTTTCCCGAAGGAATCCTTCTCGATGGCACAGACCAGCCAGATCGCGCATCTGGTTCCGAAGACAGCCCCGTAAACGGCCAGACCACCCGCTCTCAGATTGAAAATCTGGGAAGGCCCCGTCTTGTACAGATTCCAGTAAAATGCGACATAATACAGTCTGGCAAAAACCGTCCCCAGTATAATCGAACCGATCATCGCGTTCAGATGATGATTGACATCCATGCGGTTTCGTTTCGCTTCCAGAATGATAAAAAACAATGCAAGGACAAGTCCCATCGCGATAAAGATCCCAAAATAGGATATTTCCATCCCCAGGATCCTGACCGTTCTCCCGATATATGGCAAATGCAGGCCAATTCCGGGAAAATGAACCGACATATCCACTGTCTCACCTCCAACTGTCAAACATTAAAGCGGAACAATATGACGTCTCCGTCCTGTACGATATAGTCCTTTCCCTCCATCCTGACAAGACCCTTTTCTCTGGCGCCGGCATAGGAGCCGCAATCCAGCAGATCCTGGAAATTCACTACCTCTGCCTTGATAAATCCTCTCTCGAAATCCGTGTGGATCTTTCCCGCAGCCTTCGGCGCTTTTGTGCCGATGGGAATGGTCCATGCCCTCGTCTCATCCTCGCCGCTGGTAAGGAAGCTCATCAGTCCAAGCAGACGATAGCTCGCGCCGATCAGCTTCTGCAGGCCGGACTCCTTAAGCCCGAGATCCTCAAGAAACTCCGCCTTTTCGTCATCATCCAGCTCGGAAATCTCCTCCTCGATCTGGGCACAGATCACAAAGACCTCGCTGGACTGAGCCTTTGCGTATTCCCTCACTGCCTGGACCTGGTCATTTCCCTCTCCGTCATCCGCCAGATCTCCCTCTCCCACATTTGCGGCATAGATCACCGGTTTCGCGGTCAGCAGATTGTATGAGGCCATCCAGGCTGCTTCATCATCATTCTCCGGAACCAGAGTGATACCCATATTCCCCGCTTCCAGATGGCTCTTCACCCTCTGGAGAAACTCCAGCTCCTTCCCGGCCGTCTTATCCATCCGGGCTGTCTTCGACACTTTGGAAATCCTTCTTTCCAGAATCTCCAGGTCGGAAAAAATCAGCTCCAGATTGATCGTCTCAATATCCCTGAGCGGATTGATGGTTCCGTCCACATGGATGACATTGCTGTCCTCAAAGCAGCGGACCACATGAACAATCGCATCCACCTCCCGGATATTGGCCAGAAACTGGTTTCCCAATCCTTCCCCTTTGGAGGCGCCTTTGACAAGACCGGCAATATCCACAAACTCGATCACCGCAGGGGTTACCTTCCGTGAGTGGTAAAAATCTCCCAGCAGCTTCAGTCTGGGATCCGGCACCGCGACGATCCCGATATTCGGATCAATCGTGCAAAACGGATAATTGGCTGACTCTGCCCCTGCCTTTGTCAGGGAATTGAACAAGGTGCTTTTTCCTACGTTTGGCAACCCTACGATACCTAATTTCATTTTATCTCAATCCTTTCAGGCTTTACCCATATTTAGGCTTTTCTATTCATGCAAAAAGAGCCCATTGCAATAAACCATTATAGCAAAGGGCTCTGTGTTTCACAACAGCCAGATTTACTGATTTCCTCCCGCCGCTGCGGAAATTCCCCCCCTGCCCGGAAGTCCATATGATTCCCTCTTCCACCTCACAGGCTTCCTGTTCACTCTTCCACCCTCGCCCGGATCCGGAATGTGAACTTCTGAATATTTCCATTCTGCTCGATACGAAACAGGAAGCCTGTCGTATCCGATACTCTTCGAATCGAATTCTTTCTGATCAGATCACACATAGGCTCCAGCTGTTCCCTGTCAATGTATTCCAGGTCATGCAGCACCACCTCGCCGGTCACATACCTGCCCGCAGGACAATGAACCGCATGCACAGGGACAGGCAGCTTATACTCTTCAAAGATCGGAGTGAATGTACCGAAGCCCACCTTCACCGGAATCTGAGCGGGCATCTGCCGGCTGGTAAAGGAGTCTCCGGATATCCAGAGAGTCTGGGTAAAGAGTTCGATGCGCTCCATCCACGACGTCAGCACAGGATCCTCCCAGGAAGCAAAATCATAACCATCGATCCGTCCCTGTGAGAATTCTTCGATCGACGGACCCTGGCTGTTGTTCTGAAAGGATTCCAGCATGGGAATGGCCATCGCCAGAGTGCGGCGCTGCTGTTTCATCTGCTCAATCTGCTCATCGAGCCTTGCCAGTTCATTTTTATCTTTTTCAATGATCCCGGACAGATCATTGTGTGTAAATGTATAGGCTATCGTATTCAGTGAAAGCCCGATTCCTCTGAGTTTTCTGATAAACAGCAGTTCCTGGATCTGTGACGGTGAATAATCATAATACCCGTTTTTCGGATTGATCTGCGGATGAAGGAGTCCCTGTTTGCGATAACTGCGGATCGTTTCTGCCTTGACATGGGTCAGCTTTTCCAATTCGTGAATTGTCACAATTTTGCCCTCTCTATTCTTCCAATTTTGCTCAACCAGAACTTTTCTTCCGAAAATGATTGACCCTGTATCCGATACAGGGTTTATATTTTATCTACAATATAATGTACTATATTCACAACGGAACGGCAACCTGAACCGTCTGCCTGTTTCGTCTGTCTCATAAAGAAAGGAGTATGCTGAAACATGAAGAACGTTTCCAGAAAAGATTTTCTCAAAGGAACAGCCGCCGGTCTCGGTACACTGGCCCTGGCAGCACTTCCCGGCATGAAAGCCCGCGCGGAGGAAACGCCGGATGAGCCCCAGTGGGACGAGGAATATGATGTTGTTGTCCTGGGATACGGCGGTGCCGGTGCCAATGCGGCTGTCGCTGCGTATGAGCAGGGCGCCAGTGTTCTTCTGGCCGAAAAAGCGCCGGAAGGGGCAGAAGGCGGCAATACCTCTGTTTCCGGA
>CACZQU010000073.1 GCA_902783305.1 uncultured Lachnospiraceae bacterium
ATGACGGTCTTTCTGATTTGCATGATTCCTGTATCAGCATTCATGGGCTTTATGCTCTGCGCACTCCTGCAGGCTGCATCTGCTGCGGACCGTCAGGAAGAAAAGCACTTTGAGCTGAAGAGCAAAGAGCAAGAGGAGAAAACAGCGTAATGGATGAGCACCGAATCCGTGGTTCCCCAAAACTGCAATTCACGAAGGAGGAGTTGGAAGATCCCGTCTTGGCCGAACCTGTTGGAAAAACGGAAACAACAGCGGATCTGTATGACACTGTTAGAAAAAGGGTTAACTCCAGGTATCGACTGAAACCGGCAAAAGAAGACGTCGATACCAATGAACCAGAGAACACGTCGCTGAAATATCGTAATGTCGAATCTGAATCGGAAAGCTTATCTCCGGACAAGCCGACTCAGGATATCTGCACAGACATCAAAGCCCCCGGTGTTCAGAATACCAGGAATAAACCAAATACCGAAAAGGAAAACAGTCCAAAGGACCAGAAGCCGGACGACAAGAAGTCAAAAGATTCACCCCCTGACGGAGTGAAAGCAGGCAACCAGAGAAAAACCGCATCGCAGGCAGACGAACCAAATAATACTATCCGTTTGAAGTTCGAAGACACACAAGCAAAAAAGCCTTCCCGGCTATTGCATCCGGTAGAGAAAACGGTACGTTCCGCCGGTGATCAGCTGCATCGCCAAGTAGCAAAAGCCAATGACGGCGACAACGTTGCTGTAGACGCATTACTTCAGGCTGACAGCATTACAAACACGACACTGCAGACAGGCGAGCACGCTTTTCACGCTCACAGGATACGTAAGGCGCACAAAGCGGAAAAGGCACTGGACAAAGCGAATATCCGGATTCTTGAAACAAAGACACAGCAGGAGAATCCCCAGTTCACAAGCAATCCTTACTCAAGATGGCAGCAGAAGCGGGCGATTAAAAAAGAATACGCAGCCGCCAAGCGCGGTCGTGGGAAACTGGCTCAGCAAACAGCGAAGAAGGCTGAACAGGCAGTCGAAAAGACCGGCGAAGCCGCTGCCGGCACTGTGAGTACCATTAAACGTCATCCTCGCTTCCTGACGATACTCGCTCTGGGAGCACTGCTCATGATCGTTATCAACGGACTGCAGTCCTGTGTACCGTTGGCACAAACCATACTGGAATCACTGGTCATAGGCTCGTATCCGGCGAAGGAAGAGGATGTGCTGGCTGCCGAGAATGCTTATCTGGAACTGGAAAGAGCATTGAAGGATGAGCTTGAGCACTATGACCGTTACCATCCGGACTATGACGAATACCACGTGGAAGCCGATGAGATCTGGCATGATCCATATGTCCTGGCTGCAATTATCTCAGCTTGTTTTGACGGTGAGGAATGGGATCTCGAGTCCGCAATGCCTGTAATCGAGAGATACTTTCATCTCCAGTATGTGGTGACGGAAACCGTTACCACCAGGTCATACAGGGATGACGACGGTGTGCTTCAGCGTCGGACGGTATGTACGGTAACAATGGAGAACAGAAACCTCTCCCATCTGCCGGTTTCCAGCATGACTTATCATACGCTGGGCATGTATGCTCTGTACATGAGTACCCATGGAAATATGGAAGGCATATTCTCAGGCCCATATGCAACACCGCTCAAGGAGCCCATGCTGTATGAGATTCCTCAGGAATTACTAGATGATGATCCGTCCTTCGCGAAGCTCATGGATGAAGCTATCAAATATATCGGTTATCCCTATGTATGGGGTGGTTCCGATCCGAAGACCAGTTTCGACTGCTCCGGGTTTATATGCTATGTCTTCACTGCCAGCGGTATCCGCAACACTGGACGCCTGGGGGCGAAGGGCATCCGCAGCCTGTGCCGGGATGTCAGCAGCGACAAGGTCAGGCCCGGTGACATTGTCTTCTTTGATGGCACTATGGGCGAAGACGTAGAGGGCGTCACTCACTGCGGTATCTATGTCGGCAACAACATGATGATCCACTGCGGAAGTCCGATCGGCTATGCTGACCTGACTGATCCTTATTGGCATAAGCATTTCCATTCCTATGGGCGTATTCCCCACTGATGACCAGAAGGGCCTTGCCTGATGCAGGGCTCCCTTTTCATGTCCAAGAGAAAGGAGTTTTTAGATGACACATAATCGTGAAAATGAGTCCATGCTGAAAGCAAAACATCTGCTTGCACTGGTACTGGCTGCATTCATACTTGCCGGTTTTATTCCCGGTCAGTTCGCTTCAGGCGAATCCTCCGTTGATGAAGGTGTTCCTGTCATTACATCCGTTGGCAAGAGCAATGTAAAGATCAACGGTGTGAAATCCAAAGGCAGACTGGTCAGGTATACAGTTCCTGAACAGTTGCTGGCAGATCCCGATTTTTCCTCGTTGATGATCGAAGCAGAGAAATACATCGGCTATCCTTACGTGTATGGCGGTTCCAAACCGGAAACAAGCTTCGATTGTTCCGGTTTTGTGTGCTGGGTATTCAATCAATCCGGCGTTTGCAGACTCAAACGGGTCGGCGCGAAAGCCCTGTACAGTCTTTGCACCGATATACCCCGGGAAGAAGCCAGGCCCGGGGATCTCGTATTCTTTGAAAAGACCAGAGGAGCGAATGTCAAGGGAGTCACCCATGTAGGGATCTATGTCGGGAATAATATGATGATCCACGCAGGTGACCCGATCGGTTTTGCCGACCTGAAAAGTGAGAACTGGGCGAAGAAGATCTATGGATTCGGACGACTGCCCGGGAAATGAGGAAAACAAAATGAACGAGAACAAGAAAAAACGCTATCCTGCAGACCGCCTGAAACTGCGGGCGCTGCTGGAAAAAAGGGTACTGGAAATGAAAGAGCTTCAGGCGGAGGTCGAGCATCTCCGACAAATGGTCAAGCAGGCTGATCTGGATGCCATCAACGCGATCGCCGAAATGTATCAGATGACGCCGGAAGAACTGGCTGAGATCATGAAGCGCCTGTATGGTGATCGGACAGAACCGTTGCCGGATCCTCCGAAAACATCCGTTGCCATTCCTGCAGTGCCTGAAGATACCGAGTTCCCTGAAGAGGAGGATCCCTTGGACGATGAAGAGACATAACCATAGTACACAGATGATATCTCTCCTGTTCGTGATCACAATCATGCTTTTGGCTATGCATCCGGGCATGGCGGAAACCCAGACCGCACAGGCCTCCCCATACCGTATAGTACTGGTCGCGTCAGGCGGTTGGGCGAATAACAATGAGGCTACAGTCAAGGTAACGGTTACTGACAAAAACAGTATCGGCTGGCAGAAGATCGAGTACCGCATGAACCGGAATGCCTGGATGGACTGTGAGGACCGGTTTGACGGCAACAGGGCTGAAATCACCGTCCGCGAAAACGGCACGTTCACACTGCGGGTCACGGATCCACAGGGACAGCTGTATGAGGAATCAGCCACGATCAGCAGTATTGATCTGAAGGCACCTTCTGTAAATGCAGTCATTGACGGAACTAACCTTCGGATCAAAGCAAAGGATGATCTCTCCGGGATCGCCGGTGTTCAAGTCAACAGCATGCTGTTCACCACGATGACGGGTGACGTGCTGGATATAGAGCTGGATCAGAACATGAACAGGTTTGAAAAACTGGCGATCCGCGCGTTCGACTATGCCGGGAATTTCTCAGATCCCATCACACTGGACAATCCAAACTATGTAGAACCGGTTGATCCGACTCCGGTACCAACCGCAACTGCCAAGCCAACGAAGAAACCCGCTTCGAGCGCCTCGCCGACAGACGCTTCTGCCACCGGCACTCCAACAGCTGCACCAACAGCCACACCGGTCAAAGCGACAGAACTGCCCAATCATGGTCTGGGCAGCTCCCTGATCTATGTATCGGACGATGAATGGCCTGTGATCACTTCAGCACCGACTGGCGTACCGACTGCAGCGCCAACACCGGAACCGATTATCCAGACAGAGTACATCACCATAGGTCCCGGTATGCCTTACCAGGCGGATGGGAACTCGCATACATTGGATGTGCTCTATTCCGCCGCTACTAACAAGCAGTTCATTACGCTGCAGTCCAAAAGCGGGAATACCTTCTATCTCGTCATCGATTACGACAAACCGATCGATGAGGAAGCTGAAATGTATGAGACGCACTTCCTGAACCTGGTAGACGAACGGGATCTCCTGGCCCTGATGTCGGATGAAGAAAAGGAAGAAGTTCCGACGCCTACGCCGCAAGTCATCTATGTGACTCCTGTGCCGACCGGTGTACCTGTGCCCACAGCAGTCCCGGAAGAGCCGGATAAAAAGCCTGATCAGATGACAGCCATCCTGGCATTGGTTGCAATCCTGGCCCTGATCGGTGTCGGCGCGTTTATCCTGCTGAAGAAAAACAGCAAGCCTGCGATATCGAAGATGGACAACGATTTCGACCTGGATGACGATGATGAAGCCGATGAGACGGAAGATGAAAACAGTAAATAACGGAAGGAGAATA
>CACZQU010000074.1 GCA_902783305.1 uncultured Lachnospiraceae bacterium
AGAGCGTCAGCAATAGTCAGGAGAAAGAAGAGGAGGTAAAACATGGTAATAAAAAATGATAAGCTTACCGTAGAATTTACGAGTCTTGGCGGAACCTTTACTTCGATCAAAAATGCGGAAGGCAGAGAATACCTGTGGCAGGGCGACCCGGCTTTCTGGAAAGGGCAGGCTCCGATCTGCTTTCCTGTCTGTGGAAGCCTTCGCAACAATACGGCTACGACAATAGAGGGAAAAACCCTTTCCATGCCGCGTCACGGGATTGTGAAGGATCGTGAATTTGAAGTGGCTGAACAGACGGATACATCGATTACCTTCCGGCTTGAGAGTGATGAACAGCTGAAAGAAAAGTATCCATATGAATTCAGCTTTGAAACGTCCTACGCACTGGACGGGAATATGATCCACATTACCTACCGGGTAAATAACCACGGAGATGTGAAGATTCCCTATACTATGGGCGGACATACCGGCTTCAGATGCCCGCTTGATGAGGGCGAGGATTATTCCGACTATGTCGTCGAGTTTGATCAGCCGGAACAGGATACCGTTCCGACACCGGTTGCGCAGACAGCTCTGCTTGACACACAGAACAGAATGCCTGTCCCTCAGGAGGGAAAGAGGCTTCGTCTCAGCCACAGTCTTTTCCTGAACGATCTGCTGTGCTATGATCATCTGAAATCCTCTGTGGTGACAATGAAGCATAAGGACAAGGAAAAGGGAGTTCGTGTCAGCTTCCCGGATCTTCCTTATCTGGTGCTCTGGTCTTCCAAAAACGGGGGGGACTTCCTGTGCATCGAACCCTGGTCCGGAACCTGTACAGCTGAGGATGAGGATGATATTTATGATCATAAACCAGGTGTAGCCTATGTGAAACCGGGGCAAAAGGGCGAGATCCATTTTACCTATGAGATCATTGGGTGAATCACGTCAACCTGGATGAAGTGAGGAAAGGCAGACCAGATTTCTGGTCTGCTTTTCCTGATATGTCGACAAGTGTCGGCAAGTTCCCAATATATGATGGATGGAGTGTAAAGGATAAGGAGATATAGAGATGGCTTTTTCTAAAGATTTTTTATGGGGTGGTGCCGTGGCGGCACATCAGCTGGAAGGTGCATGGGATGTGGATGGCAGAGGTCCCAGCGTCAGCGACGTAATGACCGGCGGGTCAGAGAAAGTGCCGCGGCGCATTACGGACGGAGTTGTTCCCGGCGAAAATTATCCAAATCACCGCGGAATCGATTTCTATCACACATATAAGGAGGATGTGAAGCTGTTTGCAGAGCTTGGCTTTAAATGTTTCCGCACTTCGATCTCCTGGAGCCGCATATTCCCCAAAGGGGATGAAACAGAGCCAAACGAAGCCGGACTGAAGTTTTACGACAGCCTGTTTGATGAGCTCCTGAAATACGGGATCGAGCCGGTAATCACGCTCAGCCATTTCGAGATGCCTTACTATCTCACACAGGAATACGGCGGATGGACAAATCGAAAACTGGTGGATTTTTTCGTCCGGTATGCACGGTGTGTCATGGAACGCTATAAAAACAAGGTCAGATACTGGATGACCTTCAATGAGATTAATAACCAGACCAATACTTCTGTGGATATCTTCGGCTGGACCAACTCCGGGATACGATTCTCCTGTTTCAAAAATCCGAAGAAAGCACTTTATCAGGCGGCACATAACGAGATGGTGGCATCCGCTATCGTCACGAAGCAGGGTCATGAAATCAACCCTGATTTCAGGATCGGCTGTATGCTGGGATTTGTTCCATTCTATCCCTATTCCTGTGATCCCGAGGATATCATGCAGCAGGTAGAATGTATGCGTGAGAGATATCTTTTTTCCGATGTCATGTGCCGCGGGCATTATGGTAGTTACATATACAGGGAGTGGGAAAGAGAAGGCACGGCTCCGGAAATGGAAGAGGGTGACAATGCCATTCTTAAAGAGGGAACGGTGGACTATATCGGATTAAGCTATTATATGACGAATACGGTAAGAGCGAAAACAGAGAGAACCGGAGCAGCGATCGTCGGAGGAAATGCACATTCAGTGGACAATCCATATGTGAAGGTTTCCGACTGGGGCTGGGCGATCGATCCGACAGGCCTGCGCTTCGCGTTGAATTCGTTATATGAGCGTTACGAAAAACCTCTGTTCATCGTAGAGAACGGACTCGGTGCGTACGATATACTGAAAGAAGACAAAACCTGCGATGACAGCTACAGGATCGACTATCTGCGTGCACACATCATGCAGATGAAGAAAGCAGTGGAATACGACGGTGTTGAGCTCATGGGATATACCCCCTGGGGCTGCATCGATGTGGTCTCTTTTACGACAGGTGAACTGGCAAAGCGTTACGGATTCATTTATGTGGATCTGAATGATGATGGGAGCGGATCCGGTAAGAGGTATCGCAAAAAGTCCTTTGACTGGTACAGAAAAGTGATTGAGAGCAATGGGGAAGTATTATAATAGTAACGCCGGTGGTCCTGACTTCAAGCTCGGCTTGAACTGACCGTTGTAAATTAAACCTGTACCCGCTAAAATACTATTGTATTCTTCGTTATAATGATACCTGCCCGGGCAGACAGGCAATGTAATGGGAAAGCCGGTTTCAGACACAGGAAACAATCACCCCTCAGTCTTTTCGGTCTTCGGCTGTTACGGCAGGGCTGGATCCTGATTCCGGCATGAGTTGCAAGGAGGAAACAGATGAGCATAGGTGCCAATATCAAGAGTCTCAGAGAGGAACGCAAATATACGCAGGAACAGGTTGCGGAAGCACTGGGGATCAGTTTTCAGGCTGTTTCGTCCTGGGAACGAGATGAAAATAAGCCTGATACGGACAGACTGATCAGGCTCGCCGAGCTCTTTGATGTCTCCGTATCAGCGATTGTGGAAGAGAAAAACAAGATTTTCAAGACAAAGGAAGCCATCTATAATTGGGAGCATATGAAAACATATGTAAAAACAACAGCAAAGAATTTCAAAATGCATAACACGCTTAAAGCGATCGATTGCGCCTTTGAAGCGCATGAAGGCCAGAAACGCAAGAGGTCTGCAGTTCCATATATCTATCATCCTCTCAATCTCGCGTGCCACGCCCTCTCAATGGATATCGTTGACGATGAGATTATTGCGGCCTGTATGCTCCACGACGTTGTTGAGGATTGCGGAAAAAGACTGGAGGATTTACCGGTTGACGACCGGACAAAAGAACTGGTCCGGCTTCTCACAAAAGAAAAAGCAGAGGAAAAAAGGCGTGATGCCGTGATAAGATCCTATTATGACGGTATCGCAGGAAACCCGAAGGCAGCTCTCATCAAATGTATCGACAGATGCAATAACCTCACGACAATGTCCTGGGGACTGAGCAGGGACAAGATCTATCGGATGATCCGGGAGACAGAAGAATACTATCCGGCTTTGCTGAACGTCGTCAAAGCGACCCCGGAATATAACAGTGCAGCATGGTTGCTGAAGTATCAGATGGAGAGCATGCTGGATATCTATAAACGGCTGATGTAGCATTGCCAGCAATAGAAGGCCGTTCAGACGATGCGCTGATATTCGTGAA
>CACZQU010000075.1 GCA_902783305.1 uncultured Lachnospiraceae bacterium
ACCTGCGGCAGGCTGGACAGTGTGACGGCCGCAAGGCTTTGTCAATGGATGATTTTTGCGATCCCGTTTCAGAATACCAACGAAGCCTATATGCTGGAGTGTGAGTATGCCGATCTGCAGGAACCTCATCCCATGCCTGATTACGCGTACCGTGCTCAGTGCAATGCGATTCTGGACTTTGATATCCGGGAACAGCTTTCAGAGATTAAAGCCCCGACTCTGGTGGTTGGGGGAGACTCAGACCTTCTGATTCCTGAATGGGTAACCCGGATGATGGCTGAAAGGATTCCCGGTGCCCGCCTTTATATGGCAAAGGAAGGCGGTCACGTCCAGCACTGGGAGCAGCTTTCTGCTTACAACCAGTTGACGCTGGAGTTTCTGCTTGACCATCCGTAATGATATAAACAGAACCAGAAGGTGAACATCCGCAATTATAGTTGATTTCACGGATCAGGAAACTGCTGTGAACCTTTCGAAAAGCTGCGCCATCCATTGATGATGGTGCAGCTTTTCTCTCTTCCCGGGAATGGCCGGAAAACCGACAACACCTGCTCAGCGCTCCCCCCTCCGCACCTGCACTGTCTGTGTATATGCAGGATATCCCCCTATAGCAGCATCCCGGCTTCTCTCCCACTTCACTCCGCCCCTTTCCTGTTCCGGACAGGAACTGCGGCACTCTTCATCTTAACGGAATCTTTATATCTACGGTCATTTCTTAATCTCCTCTTTATCTGTTCTGTGCCATAATACAACCAGACAGGAAGAAAAGACGTCCTGTCGCAAAACATCTGACCATATCTTGCGCAGAATATCGGAAAACGGTAAAAGCTATGAAAAAAATCACCCAGAAAATACTGAAAAGAATCTCACCATTTCAGATGATCACTCTCAGCTTCTTTCTTGTCATCATGGCCGGAAGTCTCCTGCTTTCGCTCCCTGCCGCTACTGTGGAAGAAGGAAGCTGCCGTTATCTGGATGCTCTGTTCACCTCAGGCTCAGCGGTATGCGTGACAGGTCTGGTGGTTCAGAACACGGCAACATACTGGACCTCATTCGGAAAGGCTGTCATCCTGGTACTCATCCAGATCGGAGGCCTGGGCGTGATTACCGTCGTGGTTGCTTTATCCATCTTTACCGGGAGAAGAATCGGCCTGTGGCAGCGGAATCTGATGCAAAACTCCGTCAATGCCCCGCAGCTGGCAGGAATCATCCGTTTCACCAAATATCTGCTGATTTTTACCGGCCTTACAGAGTTCCTTGGCGCGGCTGCACTTGCACCGGTCTTTATTCCCAAATATCATCTTGCGGACGGGCTGATCAAATCCGTATTTCATTCCATTTCCGCCTTTTGCAACGCAGGATTTGATCTGCTGGGCGACAAAGTCAGTTACTCCTCTCTCACCTCCATGAGAGGAAATCTTCTGCTTAATATCGTAATCATGAGCCTGATCATCACAGGAGGTCTTGGGTTTCTCACCTGGGCTGATCTGTACCGGTGCAGATTCTCATGGAGCAAGCTGAGAATGCAGAGCAGAATCATTATTGTGACAAGCGCAATACTGATCATCATTCCTTTTGCTCTCTTTTTCTTTCTGGAATTCGGAGACTGCAGCGCAAAGGAACGGTTTTTGCTTTCTCTTTTCCAGTCTGTCACCACCAGGACAGCCGGGTTTAACACCGCCGACTTTTCATCCATGAGCGAAGGCGCAAAGCTGGTCATGATCCTTCTGATGCTGATCGGAGGAAGTCCGGGGTCAACGGCAGGAGGCATGAAAACCACCACCTTTGCCGTCATCTGTATGGCATCTGCTGCCTTCATCAGACGGAAAAAGGATGTCAGCGCTTTCGGCAGGTCACTGTCATCCCAGGTGATCCAGGAAGCTTATACCCTTCTTATGCTGTACGTATGCCTGCTGCTGGCCGGGACCTACCTGATCAGCACGCTGGAAAAGCTTCCGGTAATGGATTGTATGTTCGAAAGCGCATCCGCCCTGGGCACGGTCGGACTGACAACCGGTATTACCCCGTCCCTTGGGACAGCTTCAAAGCTTATCCTGATCTTGTTTATGTATTTCGGCAGAGTCGGAGGTCTTACCCTTGCATTTTCCGCCTCAGCACAGCCAAAGCCCAATCCGGGAAAGCTTCCCGAGGAAAACATCATGGTCGGTTGAAAACACAACGTTTTTTCCGCCATTATTGCTTCCTTATACCGGTTCACAGTAACGTCAGGCACAAAAATGAAAAGGAGGGCTATCCGGTATGAAAAATGTACTTCTCATCGGAATAGGACGTTTCGGAAAATATACGGCAAAAAAGCTGAATGAATTTGGTCATGATATCATGGCTGTGGATAAAAAAGAAGAGCGGATCAACAAAGTGATAGGGGATGTTACCAGTGCCAGGATCGGGGATGCGACACAGAAGGAATTTCTGGATACACTTGGCATTTCCGATTTTGACCTGTGCATCGTAGCCGTTGGAGATGCCTTTCTGGAAGCTCTCGAGATCACCTCTCTGTTGAAAGAAATGGGAGCGCGTAAAGT
>CACZQU010000076.1 GCA_902783305.1 uncultured Lachnospiraceae bacterium
CGCTGATAGAAGTCCTCGGGCACCAGAATGTCCTCCGCCTCGACTATGGCATCCCGGTCCATGAGCATGGAGCCCAGCACGGACCGCTCCGCTTCCTCGCTGTGGGGCTGAATTTTTTTAATAAAATTTTCATCCATCTGTGGCATCCTGTCACCTCACTGCCATGCGCTTATTTTTCCGTTACATTCACTTTAAGCTGTCCGGTCACCTTGGGGTGGAGCTTGATCTTTACCGTGTGCTCACCCAGGCTCTTGATCGGCTCATCTACAGATATTTTCTTCTTATCGATCTCAAGTCCAAGCTGGTCCTTTGCTGCAGCTGCGATCTCCTTGTTGGATACAGCGCCGAATACCTTTCCGTTATCTCCCACCTTCATAGGGATCACCACGCTCTTATCGGAAAGCTGGTCAGCCAACTCCTTTGCTGCTGCAAGGTTCTCAGCAGCGATCTTTTCCTGATTGGCCTTCTGCAGTTTCAGGTCATTGATATTTTTTCCGGTTGCTTCGACTCCGAGCTTTTTGGGCAGGATAAAATTCCTTGCGTACCCTTTGCTGACTTCGACGATGTCTCCTTTTTTACCTAAAGATTTTACATCCTGTAATAAGATTACTTTCATGATTGTCCTCCTGCTATTATATCTCGCCCTCTTCTCTCATCTCCGAGAGCACATCCTTCAGATTGCGGATCGCCTCGTTCAGGGTCACATCCTTAAGCTGGGCTGCCGCCATGGTAAGGTGGCCGCCGCCGCCGAAACGTTCCATGATGATCTGTACATTGATATCATCAATCGAACGGGCGCTCATATAGATGCAGTCATTCAGCTCCGTCAGTACGAAGCTGGCCCGGATTCCCTGAACTCCCAGCAACGTGTTGGCCGCTTTGGCTCCCGTCACGGTTGCCCCCGGCCGATCTTTGCCGTTCAGCGTCGATATCGCAAACTCATCCTGGTAAATATAAGCCTTGCTTACGATCGCAGCCCGAAGCTGCACATTATCAAAATCTTCCCGGAACATTTTCCGGACACGGGTGACATCCGCCCCGCTTCGGCGCAGATAAGCTGCCGCTTCAAAGGTCCGCACACCCGCCTTGATCACAAAATTATCGGTATCCACCAGAATGCCGGCATAGATTGCATCCGCCTCCACATTCCTGAGTTTGATCTTATCAGGGATATACTGGAGAATCTCCGCAACCATCTCACAGCTGGATGAAGCGTAGGGCTCCACATAGGAAACCACCGCGTTCTTGATGGTCTCGGTCCCGGATCTGTGATGATCCAAAACGACGATCGTGTTCACCATTCTCAGCAACTCCGGATATTCCGTCATGCTCGGCACATTCACATCCACGACGATCAGGATGGAATTGCTGTCACAAAGCTGCTTCGCTTCCTCGTTGGTAACAAATATTTTTTCTCCCTCCACGTTCTGGGCACGCAGAGCATCCATGATCGGCTCAATCGCGGGACAATTCTCATCCATGACGATACTGGCCTTTTTGTTCAGGGTCCGGGTCAGCCGGTAAATACCAAGGGCCGCACCGATACAATCCGCATCCGGATTCTTGTGTCCCATGATAAATACCTGATCATGGGTGGTCATCAGCTCTCTGAGGGCATGGGCCTTCACACGGGCCTTGACCTGGGTGGACTTCTCCACTTTCTGGGTCTTGCCACCGTAATAGGAGATGTTATCTCCTTCCCGGATTACCGCCTGGTCGCCGCCTCTGCCGAGGGCCAGGTCCATCGCCATGCGGGCACTCTCGTAGGTTTCCATATAGGTTCCGCCTCCGATGCCCACGCTGATGGACAGGGTCATGGCAAGATCGTTGCCCACGTTGGTCTCTCTGACATCATCGAGGATAGCGAACCGGTTCTCCCGGAGTTTTTCAACATGCTGTTCCTCGAAGACAAACATAAATTTGTCCTTCTCAAACTTTTTGACGATCGCATCGATCCCCTGCATATAGCGGATGATCTTTCTTTCCACGATCGCGAGGAGGAGGGACTTTCTGACATCCTCCATGTCCTCGAGCACTTCCTCATAGTTATCGATGTAGATGAGGCCGGCCGCCAGATTTTTCTTCTTGTTCTCCTCCATGAAGGAAAGCAGCTGGGTTTCATCAAAGAAATAAAAGGCAAGCAGCACTTCTCCATCCTGCGTTCCTTGCAGCCCGCTCAGCTGGTCCAGGACGATGCTGTTGCATTCTACCCGGTACTTCTTCTTCTTCCATATGATCCGATACTGTTTCGAACCTCCCTCGGAAGGAAATACTTTCTTATAGATCTCCGGAAACATCTGGTTGATATTCTTCTTGCTTCCCTTGCTGCCGAAA
>CACZQU010000077.1 GCA_902783305.1 uncultured Lachnospiraceae bacterium
CAGAAAAATATACCATACAAAACAGAATATAGCAAAGCAAAAACTTTTCTTTCGCCTTTCTGATGTTTATTCCCCATGCCATGGCCTAAATTCATATGCCAGGCAACCGTCATATGCAAAAATCCTGAACGGCCTGTGTACTGTCAGGCTCGGGGATGTCCTTCTTCAGGCAGGGAGGGGTCTTCAGCAATCCGAATGTGGGCGTTCAAAACGCTTCATACACCATGGAAAGACAAACGTTATATAAAACATCTGGATAAAGCAGGATATGATCGTTCCGGCTATACCGGGAAGCCAGCTATTCAGCAGCGAATTCAGAATCAGGCTGACCGCATAATAACTGAGAAACCCGGTTGCGAGCCTTGTCATCCTCGTCATCATGGAGACATCTGTCGAAAAGCCGATATAGCGTCTCTCCAGAACCCAGCCTGTCAGGAAACCCAGGCACCAGCCTGCGCCTTTGTATGTATCAAACGCCATCTTCGCGCCATCTACCAGCAGGTTCCCCGCCGCGTCATAATCGGATGGATACGGCTTGACTGCGGCAAAGACTGCCACCGCAGCGCAGACCGCGATCCCGACCCACATCACCAGGATGTCCTTTTCCGGATGCTTATCGACCCATGCAATCAGCCTGACCGTCAGCCACATCACCAGCACCCCGGAGCCTAAGCCTGCAATAATATCCTGAGGTGTATGTACACCCAGATAATTACGGCTGAGGGCAATCAGCACCGCAATAATTCCAAGCGTAACGCGCAGTGTTTTGGCAAGTTCTTTGCGTATGGCTCCTCCACCGTACAATGCTCCGGCATTTGTGCTGTGTCCGCTTGGGAAAGAATAACCTGTTGCTGTTTTTATCGCTTCGCTGTCAGGTATGATACGTGCATCTCGGATCCATGGCCTGTAGACGCAGGCTGTCACCTTCAGGAAACCATTGACCACTCTGCTTCCGCTCCAGCCCATCAGAAGATACATGCCAAAGCTCCTGCTGACGCACCAATAGATGAGCGCCGCTATGATCAGTACGGTACTCATCTCCCCGATGTAGCTCATCTTAGACATAAATTTCAGCAGACAGGCGCCAGGACCATTCCGGAATTCCTGCCAGATCAAAAGAATACGAATATCCATACCATTACCTCCTCCCTGCAGCTGCTTTTGCTGCAGATGCCCGACTTACTGACGTCCTGTGGACGTCATAGGTTGTCTCATTAAAGAAAAATACAAATACGAAAGCCCTGTGGTTCTTTTTTATATTCTCACAGGGCTGTAGGGCTTCTTCCGGAGAATCTGTCTATCCGATATATTGTCCGGAATATCTCACATAAGCATCAGGATAATACTTCTGTATAACCAGCAGCCTGTCCTGTGCATATTCCTGAGAAGCATAAGGACCAGCCGATAACGCATACCATCCTTCAGAGTTCAGATTGCTCCATTGAGCAGTATAATATACTTTCGAAGGAAAACCACACGCAGTCAACTCATCTTGTTTCTGTAAAATTTCTGCGTAGGATTTTGAGGCAGCACACCATACTCCATAGAATGACTTTGGGGTTCCCTGTACATCATCATATCCCCGGCAGTAATCGGAGGTTTTCATGGATTCAGAAGAAGACAGATCCAGCCGGACATACTCTGAAGTCACGGTATTGTGTCCTTTTCCATTTCTGTCTACTCTATACCAGGCTGCTGTTGTCATATGAGACAAGCCATTTCCTTCATCCACATAGTCATAAAGCTGAATCGTATAAGTCCCGTCTCCATTGTCCACACAATTGGCATACGGCGGAACATATTCATCCCATGAATGGGAAACATAATAATTCCTTGCCGCCTGACAGAATTCTTCATTCGTTACTGCAAATGTCCCAACGCTTCCAAAAAATACCATAACAGCTGCAAGAATAATGCTGATCGTGATTTTCTTCATGATTATGATCCTCCTTGATTACGGATTGTTTTTTGTCTGATGAGTGGATTATAAAACGGGGAAAATGTAATTTTGTTTCTCACTTCCGGCTTCGAGGGAAAGATTTCCGGTTTTCCCATCTTCCCTCCGGATTTCAGAAGTGCATCCGCTTACAATGACTCCGACATCATCACAGAAATCCCCCTTCATTTTTCAACAATTTGCACAATCTGCCTCCAGTTTTATCCTGGCGTCAAGGGGGGACGATTCCCACTGACTCATCTTTCGGATGAATCATCGAGAACCGTCCCCCTTGACTCACGTATAATCGACCTTTTCCACAATTGAATCTCTGCAGTACCACCCGAAAAATCAAGAGCAGCTTCTTCCATACCATTCGCACTGACCATGTCCGTACTGAAAGTCAGAAGGGGACGGTTCTCACTGACTCATCCTTCGGATAAGTCAGCGAGAACCGTCCCCTTGACTCAAATCTTCCTCTTGACTCTTGCGATATGAATAACTCCAGCACAAAAGCCATGCTCCACTGCGAGCTTGCCCGCCAGTGAAGCAATGGATTCTTTACACGCCCCTATATTCGTATGGAGCGGGGGGGAAGACCCCGTAGAATACGAATATAGGAACATGGTTGTGGGAGCGCAAATCACGGAGCAATCAGCAGGAGTCCTTTAGCACTGTAAGCATGAATCTGACCTGAACAGATCCATTCATTAACCCGATAGAGTTTATTTTCCGGTAATGGTCTCCCCGGCCTTCTTGCCGAATACAGCTGTATCTACGACAGCATTTCCACCGAGTCTGTTTGCGCCGTGAACACCACCAGTCACTTCACCAGCCGCGACAAGTCCTTCGATGATGTTTCCTTCCTCGTCAAGAACATGACCATCTGTATCGATTGTCACTCCACCCATAGTGTGATGCACACTTGCCTGTCTGGGCGTCGCAATCCATGGACCATTCTCCAGCTTTGTACTGTAAAGTGTACGTCCAAACTCATCCTTGCCGCTTTCTACACTGGCATTAAAGGAATCCACTGTTTCCTGAAGCACAGCAGCGTCCACGCCGATTTTTTCTGCAAGCTCTTCCAGAGTATCACCGACATAAATATACTCATTGTCAATCAGATACTGGAAGGAGAAACCATCAGCAGACACACCATTTTCAATGTCCTCCGCCGTGCCGTCAGATGAAAGGATCGAATAGAACATGGCATCCGGCTGAGAAAGAACTGCCAGGCAGATCTCGTCGCGGCGTCCGTCTTCCCGGACAAAACGCTTCCCTTCTTTATTTACAAAGATCTCTTCGTCCGTTCCGCTCAGAACAGTCGCCGGATATTTGGTCATCGTTCCGTCTTTGGTATTTCCAAGATAAAGGAGCTGGATCTGATCCATATCAGTCAGGGAAGCTCCGATTTCAGTCGCCATAGTAATCCCATCGCCTTGTGAGCAGGTAAAGCGGTTTGTCGTGGGGACTTTGCTCAGATCATCCCATTTTCCGGAGGTATTGTATTCCTGAACCATCTTTCCATTTGCGGAGAATCCGCCGGTAGAAAGAACCACGCCCATATTTGCAGTCACTGTAAACTCATTGCCATCCTGGTCAACTGCCTTGACGGCCACAACCTTACCGGCATCATCCTTTACCAGCTGAGTAGCTCTGGAAGAGCAGATCAGCTGAATCTTGTCAGAAGCATCGATATATTTCGCATAATTGCTGATCATTCCAGTACCCATCTGCATGGTACTGTTGTGCGTTCTCTGCCACAACGAACCGGCGCCCTGACCAATGACATCTGTATAGGAAACACCGAGGGTTTCGATCCACTTCATATCGTCATACGCATTGTACGCGAGTTCCTTTACCAGATTCAGATCACCGATCTTGTCGCCGCCATTCCAGGTCTGAAGCGCATACCATTCCTTTGTATCAAACAGGTCTGTTCTTCCATCTTCCTGGTACTGATCCCACTGTGCCTGAACCTCTGCCTGCAGCTCGGCATGTTCGTCACTTACAGGTTCCTCCTCCAGGGCGGCTTCGAGTGTCTGTTTAACAGAATCTGTCATCTCGACCTTACTCTGAAGATCCTCATCCGGGGTATTGTAAATCCCGCCGCAGACCAGCGTATCCCCGCCGATCTCGCCGTTTTTCTCAATTACAATGACAGAAGCTCCATTCTGCTCAGCGCTGATTGCGGCTGCCAGACCTGCACCGCCGCCGCCTACAACAACGACATCCGCCTCTGCATCCTGCTTCGGTTCCTCGGTGATCACTTCATCCTTCCACTCATCGGGATTACCGCCTGCCTGGCTGATGCAGTCCCCAATCAGGTTCTTAATCACTGCGCTGGTAATGGTAGCACCGGAAATGCCATCCACTCCAAGGCTCTGTGCTTTTACTACTCTCTCAGGAATCACTTCCGTCGGTGCTCCATCTCCATTCGGAACCGCGTTGCCATCAGAATCCAGAAGTGGAGATCCTATCCCTGCCGTCTCTACATTCGAAATAACGGCTGCAGATACGATAGCGTCCTCGGAAACTTCCACTTCCACTTCAATATCGCCGTTCATTCCGGAACCTGTCGCAGTATATGTCCCGGGATTCATTGGTGTTTTCGCTGCTGCATCCTGAGTATCCTCTGCCAGCACTGCACTGGTCAGGCAGAGCATCATCGTCAGACCCACTGCCAACATCCGTTTTTTCATGACAACCTCCTTTTCCTTCACTGCTTTTTCTCTGGATTTAAATAAATACATTTTTCACACTGCAAAAGTAAATCCGTTTCCTCTGCTTCTCCTGAACAATTCTTTTGCGACCAGCTGCAGATGCTGCGTATGATGGGTATCAGCGAAGATCCCTTTTCTGTCAATGTATATTCGACATGAGGTGGGATTTCGTGAAAGTCAATCCGCCTGACGATTCCTGATGAGACAAGCTTATTAAGAGTCTTGGACAATACAGTATCCGAAATATCAGATATGTACAGCTTCAGCTGGCTGTATCTCAAGGATTCACAGGTTTCAAGTGTACTGATGATACGGACATCCCATTTTCCTCCAAATACCTTGAGACCATTCTCGATCGGACATCGGACAACTTCCCGTATTTTTCTCTGGTACTTCATATAAAACCTCATCTGCTGTTTTTGCTGCATAAATATTGTAATACATAACAGAGCAAAATAACAGTTACTAATAAATTATTTAGTGGCTTTCACGTAGTCAAGGGGACGGTTCTCATTGACTCATGATGCGCTGATGAAACCATTTCCTCCGGGGTACTACTCACGATTAACCGTAAATGATCTATGACTCCAGTGCAAAAAGCCATGCTCCACTGCGAGCTTGCTCGCAAGTGGAGCGATGGATTCTTTGCACGCCCCTATATTCG
>CACZQU010000078.1 GCA_902783305.1 uncultured Lachnospiraceae bacterium
TGAAGCTTGGCGCATCCGGACAAAGCGGGAAGGAGTAAGAGCAGGATACAGATAACGGCGGTTTTTCGATGTTTACATTTCATATGCAGATTCCTCTTTATTCGTTACTATTCATGGTCTAACCTTCCCCACGCGTGGCTTTACGGTTAATCCGTGAATTGCAACCTTTATTCTATGAGTGTGTGACCATACCTGATCAGAAAACCGGTTAATCCTGTTGATTCTCCAGTCCAAGCCGGTTTCGGATTTCTTCCTGAATGCTGTCAGCAAAATTATCAAAAAGGATTCTGAGCAGGTTATTGATGGTTTTTCGTGTCAAAGGTTCTGTTTTTTCAATCCTGGCCAGGAGCGCAGCG
This sequence comes from uncultured Lachnospiraceae bacterium, assembly GCA_902783305.1. Taxonomy (GTDB): domain Bacteria; phylum Bacillota; class Clostridia; order Lachnospirales; family Lachnospiraceae; genus Blautia_A. The sequence continues at coordinate 357 of CACZQU010000078.1, forward strand.
ACACCCGGCAGCTTTGCTTCCCTGAGCTCTGTAAGGGTTTTGCAGCCGGAAGCTTCCAGGATTCCGAAGAAGTCATCCACAAAATCCCTCCTGCCGGCAGGCTCCAGGGTATTGACCCAATCCTCCAGGGAAATATTGAATATTCTTGCTGTTTCATCTATATGATCGTCCCGGATAAACCCGGCTCCGAGGATCTGCCAGGTGAAGGCATCGTGAGCCATTATGGATTTTACCGGGCTGTGGACGATCACCGGATTCATCAGATGATGCATCAGCATGCCGATGATACTGAAAGTAGGAACGAAAAAACGTATTCTGTCTTTCACACGGAGAAATGCTTTGTTTTGGAGAAAGGATTCGTCAAATCCAGGCCCGTCCATATCAAAAACCGCGCTGATGCGGCTCTGGAGGAACTCCGGACACATGGCAGCTGCGTATTCGGCCAGGTTTCCCCCCTTTGAATGGCCGCCAAGATATACAGCAGGCGGTTTTTTTCCGCTCCATTTGATATCCTGCAGGATACGCTGCGCGTAAATTGAGGCCTTCTTCTGAGCAGATACCCGGCCTGCGCTCAGCTGAAAATCCTCCTTCCAGCCGACGATGGTATCATCCGTGCCTCTGAAAGACAGAAAAACACTTTCGTCTGGCAGGGTAAGAGTTACTGCGGCAAACTGCAGGTCGTTTTCCAGTTCTGTATCATCGATATAGCACGAAAGCGTCACATCCCGATAGCGTGCTGTCCGGGCGGTTTTCCTCAGCAGCGAAGGCATATTGCGGATCAGCGAAATGTCCCTTTCCAACTCTTCCTCGGAATGCAGGGAAAAAAAGCATTCGGAGGCTTCTTTGATGGTGACAGGGTTTTCACTGTCCGAGGGGACAATGCCCCGGTAATTGATATACGACAGGCAGGACAAAATGAGGGCATCTGCTTCACCCATGGGAACAGCGGTAAACGGCAGATCGCCTCTCCAGTCCAGATAATCAATCAGATTTCCCATATGTGGTCCTTTGAAAAAGAACAGGTGGTTATTGATACTCCCAGATCAGAAACATTGGTTTGACGGCCATGATCCGTTCAAATTCATCTTCCTCCACCGTCACAGAAGAATTGATGGCCTTCAGGTCCTTTTTGACTTCCTCCAGTGCGCTTCCGGTGTCTTGTGCACGTCCCTCTTCCAGAATATCCTTCATCCATTCCAGGACGACCGGATGAGCATAGCGGGCGGGAACCGGAAATCCCGGATAACCGGCGAGATAGTTTTCCATATTTCTGACAGCCAGCTGTAACTGCTGTTCAATGTAACGGCGGTTATTCTGCTTTGTCGGCAGCACGTTGGCTCCTGAGAAAAGAAATACTGCTGCCAGGCCAAAGAGAAGAAAATAGACAGCGTTTCCCTGACGGGTCATCAGAGAATAAACCCCAAATGCGGCGCTGACAAGCCCCATGAGGACGATAGCTAACGCAACCCATCGATAAGCAGGATTGCTTTGGTCATTCGTCCGTTTCGCTTTCGCGCACATGCTTAATTCCGCGGAGAGAGACGGCTTTTCTTCCAGGAATTCCTTCGCCCTTTTCAGGAGAAATAACTCATTCAGAATTTCCCCGGACAGATCGTTCCTGCGTTTTTTTGCCCGGAGCTTTTCCTTCTCTTCAAGCCGCAGCTGGGCTGCTTTGCTGTGAACAGGGATGTCAGGCCATCTTGCGTGAAATATTTCAAGAAACTGATCGACTTTTTCTTCGTATTTGAAAATACACTGTTTTTCCCTCCCACCGTCATATTCCACAACAAGATAGGGGATGGAAGCGAATACTCCCTTGCCGGTAAACCCGCCCTTGCTCATGGCGACCCGTTTAAAGACACGGGTCACACAACGGACCGGTACATAGTAAATACGGTCGAGATAGAAGCTGTTCAGATACAGAGCTTCTTTTCCGATCCCGCAAGGGCCGGTCTTTATGCATCTTTTTTTATCTTCCTTCAGTGCCTGGGTGTCCAGAGATACCCTGCCCAATGGTTTTGGACCAAAAAACATAATGAAGCCTCCAGCCGGTTACGAAAAAACGGCGGCACAGTGAAAGCACCAGTGCCGCCTGTATGAATAAAAACATCAGATATACCTGCAGGAACAAATAAGTGGAAAAGTATATTTGCTCCGTACCAGATATGCGGAAGGACGAAACTATCCGTCCGGAATGGTAAGCACATTAAGCAAAAAAAGGGATCAGGCTGCCTCTTTCTTCGTCGCGCGAAGGAAAATCAGGAGGAAGCAGACCGCAAGGACGATGCCCACCGGATACGCGATGGCTGTGGTCAGCCCGAAAGCGCCAAGGCACTCCGGTGCGCAGAAGAAATAGGTCATGGACACTGCGCTCATGAAGGTCGCCGGAACGGCAGTGAGCCAGTAATTCTTTTTCTCCCTGTAGAGGAACATACTGGCTGTCCACAGGACGATCATGGCCAGGGTCTGGTTCGTCCAGCTGAAATATCTCCAGACAACAGCGTAATCCAGATGACCGATGACAGCTCCGGCTCCCAGAAGCGGCACGCAGAGCACCAGACGTTTCAGAAATGCTTTCTGATCCAGACCGAACCAGTCGGCCAGCGTCAGACGGGCACTTCTGAAAGCAGTGTCGCCGGAGGTGATCGGGCATACAATAACGCCGACTATCGCCAGCGCTACCCCGATGCCGCCCATCGTGTTTTTGCAAACATCATAGATCGCGGAGGACTGGCCCAGGGCGAGTACCTCCTGCAGTCCGGTGGACAGTCCGCCGGTCACTTCATACAGGGAGCATCCTGCTGCTGCCCAGATCAGGGCGATGACTCCCTCGGCGACCATGGCACCGTAGAATACAAAGCGTCCCTGCTTCTCGGACTTCAGACATCTGGCCATCAGAGGAGACTGGGTGGCATGAAAACCGGAAATGGCGCCGCAGGCCACAGTAATGAACATAAAGGGCCATACCGAAGTGCCGGCCGGGTGCATGTTGTGGAAATTCTGCCAGATTTCGGGAATCACATAGGAGCTGTTGGTAAAGATGCCGAAAATGACGCCAACCGCCATGACGATCAGGCAGATTCCGAAGAGGGGATAGATCCTGCCGATAATCTGGTCAATAGAGATAAATGTCGCGATGAAATAGTAGGCCAGAATGATCCAGAGCCAGACCTCCTTCTGCGTAAAGACTCCCGTACCTCCTCCGTTGCTGATCAGGGTGACGATCAGCCCGGCAGGCCCGACGGCGAAAACCGTGCCCACCATAATCAGGAGAATGACGCTGAAAATGCGCATGACGTTCTTCATGAGGCCGCCCAGATAGATGCCGCAGACCTCCGAGATGGAAACACCGTCATTCCGCTCGGAAAGCATGCCGGAGAAGAAGTCATGGACTCCGCCTGCGAAAACGGTACCGAAAGTAATCCAGAGGAAAACAATGGGTCCCCATAACGCACCCTGCATGGCTCCGAAGATAGGGCCAAGGCCGGCAATATTCAGCAGCTGTACCAGGAAAAGCTTCCATTGGGGCATGACAATGTAATCTACGCCATCGTTGATCCTGACTGCCGGTGTCTCTCTGTCATCCGGGGCAAAGGTATTCTCCACAATTCTGCCGTAAATGAAATATCCGCCGACCAGAATCAGAAGACAAATAAAGAAACTGATCATACAAACACCTCCTTGGGAAAACCGCAGCTGTCCGGTTGTCCGGACGATTATAGCTGCGTATACTCTTTCTTATTCTGTATCATATCACTATAAAAAAGGGTTGTAAATAGACAAATATCGTCAGTTTTATCTAAAATAGGAATGCAGTAACTGTTCACGGGTTAAGCGTAAAGCCACGCGCGGGAGAATGGTACCCGAAATGGCACGCTCCCGCTCGTCCTCAGCGTAGCGGTACTGTTATTGCTATAGTCATCTCCCGGGCAATCCTCTGATGCATCGTTGACGGGGAAGACAGGTAATAAATCTCCCCGTCGGTCAGTTCGGCGCGGGTACCTTCCGGCAGTGCTTTAATATCGGAATATGTATGAAGTGTATTTTCTTTCAGTGCGGGCATCCTTGCCCCTCCTGCTTTTACTGCTCTTGGCGTGTTTCTTTTTCCGGGACAGGCGTGTTTTCCTGCGCGGGCGTGTCAGAAGGCTCCCTCCCGGCATGGAGATTCCTTTTTCCTGTTTTCTTTTCCCTTTTTGCTCTGCGGAAAATTCTTCTGACCAGCAGTTTTATTATGGCGATGATGAGCCAGACGACAACCAGAAATACGATAATCCCAAGGAAATTCCCGGCGAGCCAGATGATAAAGGCTTCACAGCCCGTACGGAAATTGTGGATACCGTTTGAGAAGGATTCCTTCAGCCTTTCCATAAAGGTGGCCGCTTCCGGCTGCGAATAGATGCCTACTTCCCGTATATCGATGCTGACGGTAGAATAAGCGACGTCGGTATCCATGCCGGCCAGGGTGTTTGAATACTGCTTCAGGGAATTCTGAACCTCGGACAACCTGGCTTCAATTTCCAGCATGTCAGAAACTCTCGTTGCATCCTTCATCATCTCCAGCAATCTCTGTTCCTGGATTTCATAGGACTCAATCGTCGTTGCAATTTCGGAATACTGCCTGCTGATGTTCCGGACATTTACGGAGCGGTTGATGACTTTGGCGCCGTCTCCTTCGATTCCATCCAGAAATTCGTAGAACCGGGAAGATGGAATTCTTGCCTGAAGGTAAGTGCGCAGGGTGGAAGAGGATTTGGTATAGCCCTCACGGTACCACCCATTGCTGTCATCAGAATCCTCCTCTGACTCAATGAAACCGCCCATTTCTGTGATGGTATCGCGGATGCGGGAGAGGGTCAGGGTGAACTGAGTCGTTTCGACAGTCAGGTTCCCCGTATATACCAGCTTTTCCGCGTCAATATCGGGATGATCCTGTTCATCGGAACCGGCAGCCGGCTCTTCCAGGGTTTCCTTTCCGGCGGTAAGGAAGGAAACGTCATCATCGTAGGGCTCGTCATAAAGCAGTTTTTCCGTATACATGGTATCCTGGGCTGAGGAATAAGAGGCTTTTTGCGGTGTCAGGGCGCCGTTACCGTAGCTTCCTGATTCCAATGACGGCGAATAATAGGAGGCGTCATACCGGCTTCGTGCCAGCTGAGTGCCGCATCCGGCCAGGCAGGAGACGGCGAGCAGCATTGCGAAGGCAATAGCGGCAGTATTGTTTCTTTTCCGTTTTTTCATCTCGGTTTCCTCCTTTCAAAGTTGTGGATTCTTTCCGCATGAGAGAGTTAGGTATAGGTTAGTGTCCACATCAGGTGGATTCAAAGTTTTGTACACTTGAAGAGGATACAAACGGGTGATAAAATTCGCTTTTCCGAAGCGTATGGAAGAATGGATCTGTCACCTGTCTGTATACTTTCAGGTGGACACTGACCTTTGGATAATTGACACTCTACCATCGCTCCAGTATAATAAAATAATAACAGAAAGATTGTGCTTTATAAAGAATTTTTGGTAAATATTATAAAAATCCTGAGGGAGACGGATATCTTTCAAGGACGCGGAGCGAAGGGCGGCTGCCTGCCGGCGGCAGGGGTTCAGCCGCCGCCGGTCCTTAAGGCAGGACTGGCATCCGGATGGGTTCAGTCAGGGATAAACTGTTGTTTTACAGGGGAGGGGAATATGTTTTTGTCGTGTCACTATTTCAGCCATGTTTTATGCCGGAACACGGAGATCAACGTAGTGATCCCGACTCCGGAAGGAAACGAACAGATCACGGACAAAGAAACGCAGCAGAACTACGATTATGAGAAAGGGCTTCCGGTGGTTTATCTGCTGCACGGCGCTTATGGGGACAACAACTCCTGGATGCGGTTTTCCAGCGTAGAGCGTTATGTCCAGGCACATCGCTGCATCGCGGTGATGGCCGGAGTGGGAAACAGCTTTTACCAGGATATGGAACACGGCGATCCGTACTTTACCTATATGACGGAAGAACTTCCCTCTTATATTACGAAAATTTTCCCCGCTTCAAAGAAACGGGAGGATACCGGCGTGGCAGGGTTTTCGATGGGTGGATATGGCGCATGGTTTCTGGCTCTGTCCTGTCCTGAACTCTATGGAAAGGCGGCTTCCATGTCAGGTGCCCTCGACATTGTATCCGTATGTGAGGAGGCACGCACGGGTGCCATCGACAATCCTTTCCGCTGGGAGGATAACTTCGGAGAGGCGGCAGCCCATCTGGAAGGAAGTGACAGGGATCTGTTCCGGCTGCTTGAACAGAACCAGGAAAAGGGTACTTTGCCTGAACTTTACCAGTCCTGCGGAGATCAGGATTTTCTGTTTTCCCTGAACCGGAAATTTCATGAGAAGCTCGTCAGCATGGGAATCCGAAGCGAATATCACGAAGAAAGCGGCTATATGCACAACTGGGATTTCTGGGATCAGGACATAAAGCGGATTCTGGACTGGATGTTTCCGGTATGATATTTTGTGAGGAAAAAATAAGGCACCTGAAGGATGCCGTTGTGCCGGGCATCTGAAAGTGCTTTCAGGGAGGAGGCATGTGAATGGAAATCTGCAGAAAACTGAATTCAGTGTCTGCCTTTACAGGTGGTGTATCTCTCCGGATGAACTGCGGGAAAATGCTGGTATACTTCATGACGGACAGAATGGTAAGGCTGAGGGTCTTGTTCGGGGAGAGAGAGGAAGCTTCCTACATCCTGCAGACAACAGCCTGGAAGGATCGTCTGGATGGTCTTTTTGAGGGGGAACGGGTGAGGCTTGTTCCTTTGGAAATCCACTGTGAAGAGACAGAGGCGGAAGTGGTTCTTTCCGCAGGCCGTCTTCGGCTGACTGTCCGGAAGGATCCTCTGGAGCTTGTCCTTTCTGACCTGGAGGGCACAGAGCTTTACCGTTCCCTTGCGGGAAATCCTTTCCTGCGTGATGCCAACCAAAGAGTAACCCATTACAGCCGTATGGAAGAGGATGACTGTTATTACGGCTTCGGGGAGAAGGGCGGCCCTTTCAACAAGAATAAAGAGTTTATCCGGGAGAGGGCAACGGACAGCTGGGCTTATGACCCTGTCCGGTGTGATACCCTGTATAAGCATATGCCTTTTTATATCCGCCTGCGCCGGAGAGATTCCCGTGCTCTGGGCGTCTATTACAACAACTTTTATGAATCGGTCTTTAACATGGGTCGGGAGAGGAGCAATTACTGGCCCCGTTACACTTACTGGCAGGCAGACGGAGGGGAAATCGATCTCTTCCTGATGGCCGGGCCGGATATCCGAAGCATCCTCGACGACTATACCCTTCTGACCGGGCGTCCGGTGATGCTGCCTAAGCGCGCTCTGGGATATCAGGGATCTTCGATGTACTATTCCGAGCTGGAGAAGGACTGCGACAAGGCTTTGATGGATTTTGTGGATACTGTCAGAGAAAAGCAGTATCCGATCGACGGCTTCCATCTGTCCTCCGGTTATACAACTCAGGAAAGCGGGCGCTGCGTCTTTACCTGGAACAGGGAGCGGTTCCCGGATCCGGAAGGGTATTTCCGGGTGATGAACGATAAGGGCGCTCAGAACGTGCCGAATGTCAAGCCGGGGATTCTGACAGGACACCCCTTTTTTGAGGAATTCCGGAAAAACGGATTCTTTGTGAAGGACTCTGAGAACCAGGAACAGCCTGCCATCGGCCCATGGTGGGGAGGACCTGGGGCGTTCTGGGATTTCACGAATCCGTCTGCGCGCAAGGCCTGGAAGGAATACCTGACCAGGACCGTCATAGCGGTGGGGACGGATTCCATCTGGGATGACAACTGCGAATATGACAGCCTTCTGGATCACGAGGCGGTTTGCGATTATGACGGGGCAGGAGGCAGCATCGGAGAGCTGAAGCCGGTGATGGCTACCCTTATGTGCCGACTGGCATGCGAGGCTGTCAGGGAGTACAGTAATGCCAGGCCTTATGTGGTATGCAGGAGCGGAAGCTCGGGAATCCAGAAATACGCGCAGAACTGGGTGGGTGACAATTATACCTCATGGGATACGCTCCGGTACAACCTCACGACGATCCTGGGTGAAGGTCTGTCCGGACAGCCCAATACCGGAGCGGACATCGGTGGTTTTGCGGGACCGGCTCCCGAGGAGGAGCTCTTTGTACGGTGGGTGCAGCATGGGATTTTTCAGCCGAGGTTTTCGATCCACTCCGCTTCCAGCGACAATACGGTGACGGAGCCCTGGATGTACTCCGGCTCAGCAGAGCGCATCCGCCAGGCTATGCTGCTGCGCTATTCGCTGCTGCCGCATTTCTATTCGCTGGAGTATCAGGCTCATGTAAGCGGAGCTCCTGTCATGCGTCCCCTGGTTTACGAGTTTCAGGATGATCCTGAGGTTTATGAGATTGATGATACTTTCCTTCTGGGGCGGGATCTTCTCGTCGCGAACGTCCTTACGAAGGGGTCGAAGCAGAGGGAGGTTTATCTCCCCAGGGGGACATCCTGGTATTCCCTGGAAGAAAACTTTGCCTGTTATGGCGGCGGCCGGACGGTCAAGGTCGACGTGGATCTGGATTCCATTCCCCGTTTCGTGCGGACAGGGACGATCCTTCCTATGGCAGGAAACCAGATCTATAACATGCAAAGGGATCCGGTGACAAGGCTTGACTTCCTGATGGTGCCGCCCAGAGGGGCATGTGAAACCAGCGAGTATCTTCTGTACGATGATGACGGTATTTCCAACGATTATGAGAATGGGATTTACCGGAAAACGAGAATCCGGCTGTCCGGAGGGGATGTGTGTACAGCAGAATTCACTGTAGAGGGGACATATCCGAATCAGGCAAAGGAGCTCCGGATTACCATGGTCAACAAGGAAAAGAGCCCTTATTGGGTAAAAGTCTCCGGAAAGAAGCTCCCCCGGTTCCTGAACCGGGAAAAGCTTGAACAGGCGCGGGAAGGCTGGTATTACTCCCAGACATTACGGGCGGTGGAAATCTGGTCAGAGTACCCGGAGAAGGACTTTGAGGTACACGTTTCCTTTGAAGAGTTTGATCTGATCGGGATGTGATCCGGCCGGGAATGAATGACTCCAGTGCAAAAAGCCATGCTCCACTGTGAGCTTGCTCGCAAGTGGAGCGATGGATTCTTTGTACGCCCCTATATTCGTATGGGGTGGGGGAGGGACCCCATGGAATACGAATATAGGGGCAGGATTGTGGGACGAAAGTGCGTCCAGTGGACGCACGTTTAGCGCCGACCGAAGCGGAGCGTAGACGCGAAGCACGGAACAATCCGTTGGAGTCATTTTGCACTGCAATCATAAATAAGCCGGTCTGACTCGCTGCACTCCCCGGCGCGACAGTCAAAAACGTCAGAATACTGAAGTTTATCGATAAGGATAAGGAGAATCAGGAGAATCAGAGATGGATTTACAGGCAAGAGAAAAGGAAATCAGAGAGAAGCTGTCCCTGGTCATTGACAGGCTGATGAACCTGGGAATAAACGAAAAGGCGGAGGAGGACGCAAAGGGAAGCGTGCTCGTGGCAGAGCTGATCCGGAGAGACAGCGGGATTTCCATCTGGGACTGGCCTCAGGGCGTCGGTCTTTATGGCCTGCATAAAATGCAGGAGGTTATGCCGGATGAAAAATACCGCACATTTCTGAAAAACTGGTATGAACAGCGGATTGCGGAAGGATTGCCATTAAAGAATGTGAATACGACGGCTCCTATGCTTACCATGCTTGATTTCGCGGATGAGAACCCGGATTACGAAAAGCTGGCGAAGGAATGGGCACAGTGGCTGATCCATGAACTTCCCAGAACGGAGGAAGGAGGCTTCCAGCATGTGACATCCGGCAGCGGGGACGGAAAAACGCTGATCCTCAACGAACAGCAGATGTGGGTGGATACTATCTTTATGGCAGTGCTCTTTCTGAATCGTGCCGGTATGAAATACGGACGCCGGGACTGGATCGATGAAGGGCTTCATCAGGTTCTGATGCACATCAAATATCTGTGTGATGTGCATACCGGACTTTTTTACCATGGCTGGTCCTTCAAAGAAAGAACCCATTTCGGGGAGGTTTTCTGGTGCCGCGGTGATGGCTGGTTCACACTGGGCATCCTGGACTATCTGGAAATGTGCCGGGATATGATTCCTCCGTCAACAAGAGAGTTTATCCTCGATACCTTCCGGGCGCAGGTTAAGGCTCTCTCGAAGCTGCAGGCGCCTGACGGGATGTGGCATACGGTTCTTGACGATCCGGAAAGCTATGAGGAGACATCAGGAACGGCGGCGATTGCTGCCGGAATCATGCAGGGAATCCGGACCGGCGTTCTGGACCGGGCTTACCGCAGCGTGGCTGAGAAAGCAGTTGAGGGAATTCTGAGCAATATTGCCCAGGACGGCACCGTCATGAATGTGTCCTCGGGAACACCAATCGGACGGGACGCAGAGCACTACCGGCAGATCCGGATTGCGCCTATGGCCTATGGCCAGTCACTGACGATCTTCGCACTGGTGGAAGCGCTTCGGATGGAGTGAATCAAGGATTCCGGCTGATCATTACTTTTTTATATCCATTTGCAAGATCATCTGCTATAATAACAGGGTCATTTTAAACCTTTCCGAACCGGACCGGAGGATCGTTTCCTCACCGATTCCAAACCCATTGCAGTATTTCATTGAGGCAATTGTTGATCATGAACAAGCATAATATCACCCGAATGGCCCTGGTCATCGTTTTTCTGTGCTTTCTCCTGTCCACCTTTGTTTCCTTATGGTCTTTGCAGGTGATGGTACAGCACAA
>CACZQU010000079.1 GCA_902783305.1 uncultured Lachnospiraceae bacterium
ATGTTTTCTATGGGGTTCTGAGTAAAGAACCTCAAAACAGACTCGATGAGAAAGTGATTTATACAGCGAAGAGGAAGGTCAGGGAGATGTTTGGTAGAGAAGAAAAGCAATAATGGCGCGAAGCAATCAGGGTGACATGTCATGAGAATATGTCAACCCTTACTTGCACAGCCGTGTCGAACAATGGGTACTGGATTTCTGCGGTATTTGCCACCAAATCTGTATGATTAGATGCTGTAAAACTGATCTCCAATAGCTGGAAACCATTGAATTTAAAGGGCTGAATGAGTACCACTGTGCAAGTAAGGATTATTTGTGAATTGCTTTTTGAAAAACCGTGCTCTGTATTTGCGAATCGCCATTATTTCTTCGCCTTAACAGTAAGGGAGTTACGCACCCTCCATAATCTTGTTCATTGCCGTCGTTTTCTTTGGATAAACATCAGTCTGGCAACTGATGGCCGGGGAGAGCGGCGGCACCTCTTTCCATAATTCGCTGTGGTTCACACACCATTGTGTGCTTCACATGTAGGGAAGAGTTTTTTGAAAAGCTGCGAATCGGCATTTTTTCTTCGCCTTAGTATTAGAAGGGAGCTAAAGAAAATGAATGATGACAAATGCTGCAAGAGATGTATGCAGGTCGCAAGGGCATATCTTCTGCGCCTGCAGGGGTATGAAGAAGCGACGGCTATCTTGAAGAATCGGTATCTGTACGCGTTATATGAACAAAGTCCGGATACAGAATACCATGAAGCAGAATACCGGGATATGGAGCGGCAGGAGAACATGATTCGTAAAGACCTGTTCCGGTTGCTAAGGTCAATGGATAACAACTTCAGCCGCGAGGTTCTGTGGCAGTTATATATTGAACGGAAGCAGCCGGATGAAGCGGCAAAGTGGCTCGGCATTACTGTGAATATGGTAAGAGAATTGCAGCGTGAAGGCCTGTTGTCACTGGAAGTGCCAGATGATTTCTTTTGATGAAAAAAGCTTCTGTCCAGAAACTGCACGGACGGGCGTTGCCAATTCTGCAGAAGAAGTTGCTGAAGGTTTAGGGATGACATCACACTACATTCTAAACCGGTGCAGTATTTTTATAGATCATGCCTACTGTTGCGAGATCTCGGAAAGCGGTGTGCGAGCGTGTCGCAGTAAAACAGAAGAAACAGACCAAGAGAAACTCTGATTATAGATTTTAATGCAAATCATTGATTCTCAGCAAAAAAGAAAACAGTTGTTAGGACTCTCCTGATGATCAGGGGAGTTTTTTATTGCTGGCGAATATAAAGACGGGGAAAGGACGTTATGAATAACGGAGTTTATCCTCGCCAACCGGTAAGTGAGGGTGTCGCAGAAAAGAAGACAGTTCAAGAGGAACCCTGGGCTCCCGGGATCCTAAGGTTAACAACCAAAGAAAGAGAGGAACAGCATGAAGAACTTAACATTAGAAGAGGCTATCAAGGTCGGATACACAATAAAGCGGCCAGACAAAGCTCCAAAACAGCTCCGAGAGCTCTGCGAGGATTTGGGTCCCAATTATCACCTGGCATCTACGGTTGAGCTGTCAAACGGTGTTAAAGACAGTGTGATTCACAGGGTGATCGGAGATGGATATGACATCGAAATCTATCGACATCCGGGTCGCAGCGGCAGATTCATCATCGTACTCTGGGAGGGATATGGATCGCATTCGATTGCGGAGCTGCGGGATGTTCCTTTTGGTAACGTAGGCGACTGGGTCATGGAACTCGTGACAACCTGGTGTCCGCCAGATGTGTGTAAAGAGTTCTGGGACAACTAATCAGATCAGCTCCTTCGGGTGGAAGACCAACCGGGGAGCTTTTTGATTGCAAACAGTCCATGCCAGGACAGTTACTGAGTACAAATATAGACTGAATGATAAGTTCCGGCGGCTCAGTTTTGAGCAGTCGAAATACATGAACGATCATTTCTACTGAGCTGAATATCAAGCCCAGTAAATCATCGATCCTACTGAACGCAAACTCCCCTGTTGTGACGGATTCACCATCCTGGCAAGATCTATTTACTCTTCATTGATGAAGAGTATTACCGCGTGGATATTAAGATGAAGAAAGAACTGAGGAGAAAGGAATAACCTATGAAAGAAATAATCAAATTTGAAAACACAAACCAGACACCTATAGAAATCGCGATGGAAGTCGACAAAGACGGATTCACGACAGCAAAGAAGCTGTACGCTTGGCTGGAACTGGAGGAAGCCCATTATTCTCGATGGGTGAAGATGAATATCCTTGACAATCCCTTTGCTGAAGAAGGTTCAGATTACTCACCACTTATGGTGAGTAAAAAGGGACGTGGTCAGTTCGCACAGGATTACCGCATCTCAGCATCCTTTGCGAAGAAGCTGGCGATGAGTCAACACTCAGCGCGAGGTGAGCAAGCACGTATCTATTTCCTGATGTGTGAGAAGTCATTAGCTCAGATCGCAAAAGAGCGTGAGAAACTCCTGATCGAACGCGCAAAGGGAATCGCGGTCAGAAAAAGCCTGACGGATGTGATCATCCAGAGTGGCGAGAACGAACGCATGAAGGGACATGCGATACCCACATATACAGACATGATATATAAATCTGCCTTGGGAAAGAATACAAGACAGCTTCGGGAGGAACGCGGCCTTGATAAGAAGGACAACCTGCGGGATGCATTGTCTGTCGATGAGATGGAGAAGGTAACAAATGCAGAGCATCTTGTTGGAGATCTGTTGCAGATGGGATGTCCATTCACGGAGGTGAAGGAGATCGTTATGAAGCAGTGTAATAGAGAACTGGTGGCGTGACCAGCTGCCCACCCGTAAAAAAACTGACGTGTTGTTTGAAAACATTTGATTTCTTTTGATTTCACCGGGGGGCGGGTCAAATCCTCTGGGGAGCTCCATCAAAGACCGACGCCCCCTGACGTGTGCATCTTTTTGCAACCAAACAGGGGAATAGACCTGTTGTTACTGGATTTTTCAGACAGTATCGGAATCCAGACATCCTTATGAACATGGCATTTCGGGTATGCTATGAGATTTACTTCTCAGCTTCCGGGATGCCCTGTCTGTTTGAAAAGCAGACTCTGGAAATCAAACAATATGACTTTCGATGGACAAGAGCCAGCCCATGCTGGCAGGAAGGAGTTTCAATGGCAAAAGAAGGTACGAATCGTGGTGGCAAGCGCCCCGGCTCAGGTCGGAAGCGGAAACCATTAGCGGAGAAGATACAGGACGGACAGAAGGCTGTAGCACTTGCCATGCCGGAGACAGACAGTTTCAGTGGGGCGGATATCAAAAGTATTAAGTCGTTTCTTTCAGAAGACCAGCGCACTGGTGATTTGTTTGGCTGTGAAATCTGGGATCAGATGGTGGCATGGCTGCGAGAAAGAAACTGTGCACATCTGATCAGTCCACATTTACTGGAGCAATACAGCATGGCCATGGCGCGTTGGATTCAGCTTGAACGCATCAATAATGAGATGGGCTTCCTCTCAAAGCACCCAACGACCGGGGCAGCGATTACAAGCCCGTTTGTGACGATGGCACAGGGATATTTGAAACAGGCTAACGTCTTCTTCCAGCAGATATTCAGCATTGTGTCTGAGAATTGCAGGGAGCCTGTGACTGGTAATCCGCAGGACGATATGATGGAGCGGCTGTTGAAGATGTGAACTATGTTCCATATTTGAAATAAAGGCATAAACCAGAAGCTTCCGCAGAAGTCTGCGGAAGCTAAATACAAAAGGAGGTGTGATCCGTTATGGGAAACTATGTGTATGAACCAACGCGGTTCATGCTCCCGACATCGAATTATGACAAGGAGAGAGCAGACCGTGCAGTGTTTTTTATCCAGTCACTGAAGCATACGAAGGGGTCATTTTACAATCAACCCTTTACGTTACTTCCATGGCAAGAAACCATAGTCCGCGACCTATTCGGCGTGGTGAAGGAAGATGGTACAAGACAGTTCAAGCAGACAATAATCTTCATACCAAAGAAGGCCGGGAAGAGCGAGCTTGCTGCTGCGGTGGCACTATATCTCCTGTGTGCGGATTTCGAGCAAAGAGCGGAGATCTATGGGGCGGCTGCTGATCGCCAGATGGCTTCTCTGGTGTTCAATGTTGCTGCTGATATGATCCGGTTATCCC
>CACZQU010000080.1 GCA_902783305.1 uncultured Lachnospiraceae bacterium
GAACGTGCCATTTCGGGTACCATTCGCCCGCGCGTGGCTGTACAGTTAATCCATGAATAGTAACGCGCTGAGGGCCTCGTTCCGGCTTTCCCTGTTATTCCATTGACATACTATGAATATCTGTTATATAATGACATTGTTTGTTTAACTCTTTGCTGCTGTCCAGCAAAGCAGCAGCAATGCTTCACCATTTTGAGGAGGTTTTTTGATGAGAAAAGGATTCAGAAAAGCTGCAGCGGTTATCCTGGCTTATGCCCTTGCTGTTGGCTCGATGGCCGGCTTTGCCGCGGCATACGAATATGAGAACGCGGCAGCCATCGACAAGGAAGCGTTTGACTCCCTGATCGCTTCCGGAGTCGTCGCGGATGACGCGGATATCGAAGCGAACGAGTGGGCTTCGGCCGTGAAGGAAGCCGGCGTGCTCCGTGTAGGCGGCGTGCGTACCGCTTTCCTGTTCAGCCAGCTTGACGAGACAGATGAAGGAATCCGGGGCTTTGATGCCGGAATTTTCCAGCTGCTGGCCCGGTATATTCTTGGCGACGAGACCAAATTCGAGCTGACACAGGTGGATTCGAGCACCCGCGAATCCGTCCTTCAAAGCGGTCAGGTGGATGTCGTCCTTGCGACCTATTCCATCACCGACGCAAGGAAAGAGGTCATTTCCTTTGCCGGTCCGTATTATACCTCAAAGCAGGCTGTCCTGGTCAAGGCAGGCAACACGGATATCGACGGTGTCGACAGCCTGGCCGGAAAGATCGTGGCGACGCAGTCCGGCTCCACAGGACCGGACATCCTGGCTGAGTATGCTCCGGAAGCGGTAGTTCAGGAGTTCACCACTGACCTGGAAGCCCGTACCGCTGTAGAGCAGGGACGCGCAGATGCTTACGTGACCGATTTTACCCTGCTGCTCAGTGCCATCGTCAAAAATCCGGACGCCTATGAGATAGCCGGTGACGTTTTCGGACCTGAGGACAATTACGGCATCGGCATGCCGAAGGATTCCGACGGAGTCGCCTTTGTCAACGATTTCCTGAAGAAGATCGAAGAGGATGGTACCTGGGCTCAGCTGTGGAAGATCAGTCTCGGGGACCGCACCGGCATCGACGAAGCTCCCGAAGCACCTGCTGTTCAGGAGTGATGATCACAAGGCAGTCGCTTAATCAATGTTACCAGGATTCCTTATAACAGGCATTAAACGACAGCCCGGTATAACCGTAAACGAAAAGGGCTTCAGGAACGGCATGCCGCTCCTGGAGCCCTTCTTTCAAACCCGTGGAGATGACTATGAATGTAAATGAGCTCCTGTCCCGGTACGGGGATAAATATATTACTGCGCTTTTCACCACCTGGAAGCTCACTGCGCTGGCCTTTTCCATCGCTTTTGTGATCGGGATCATCATCACGGTGATGAGAGTCAGCCCGGTCAGACCTCTCAGAATCGCCGGTGACCTCTATGTACAGATCTTCCGGAACATCCCGGGAGCCTCCATGATGATGATCCTGGTCTACGCGCTGCCTTACCTGAATATTCTTCTGTCCTATTATCTGTGCGTACTGACAGCGACGTCCATGATCCCCGCCGCTTTCTGCTCGGAATACCTGATGTCCGGAATCAACACCATCCATGTCGGACAGATCGAAGCGGCCAGATCATTAGGAATGACCTTTTCTCAGATCATCCGGAAGATTGTGATTCCCCAGTCTCTGCGATCCAGCGTCCTTCCCCTCACAAACCTGCTGGTAGCGACCATGCTGACGACAGCGCTGGCCTCCCAGGTTCCCATGAATCCGATGGAGCTGACGGGTCTGGTCGCCCATATCAATACCCATGCCGTCGGCGGAGTCACCGCTTTTCTGATCTCCGCCATGCTTTACTGCCTGACTGCTGTGGTGATCGGGCAGATCGGCAGTTTTGTTGACCGGAAAGTGAGGATTCTCAGATGAGCGATGCACGTACCTCGATCCGGGACGCCCTGTACGAGGCTCCGGGGCCGCACACACAAAGAAAAATCCGGATCGCCACTGTCTTTTCTCTTGCTGCACTGACCGTCCTGGCGTTCATTGTGATCCGGCAGTTTTATATCAACGGGCAGCTCGCCCCAAGATACTGGTTTTTCTTTCTCCGTCCGACTACCTGGAAATTTCTCGGGAAGGGTCTGCTCGGCACAATGAAGGCTGCCGTCGCTGCAGGCATCATGGCTTTTGCCGCCGGCTTCGGACTGATGCTGGGCCGTCTGTCCCGACATGTTCTCCTGCGAGGCATCTGCACGGCTTTGGTGGAATTTACCCGTGGAGTACCTACCCTGCTGTTTATCTACTTTTTCTTTCTTGTCGTCCCCCAGTTCGGCATCAGAATCGACGCCTTCTGGAAAATTTCCATTCCCGTTGCGATTTCTGCCTGCGGAATCGTCGCAGAAGTCCTTCGCTCCGGCGTAAACGCGGTACCCAAAGGTCAGACAGAGGCTGCCCTCTCCCTGGGGATGTCAAACCGGAGTCTGTTTATGAAGGTCGTCTTTCCTCAGGCGATCCGGTATGTGGTTCCGGCATTGATCTCGGAGCTGGTCATCGTCGTGAAGGATACCACGTTTGCCTACGTCGTCAACTTTCCCGACCTGATGCAGAACGCCAAGGTACTGATCTCCAACTACGACGCACTTCTCTCCGTCTACCTGGTCGTTGCGGTCATCTATATTGTCATCAATTATCTGCTGAACCGGCTTTCTGTCTCCGTGGCCAGGAGAAACCGGAGCAGCCAGGCGGCAAGCCCGCAGAAAATGTAAGAAACCGGCCTGAGATCAAGGGACGGCACGGAACAATCCTCCGGAGGTTACCGAACAGCAACGTTACATTCACGGATTAACCGTAAAGCCTCGTAACATCAATTCGCATTATCAAGTGGGGAATTACAATGCTTTCATCAACCAATAACGAAAAAGAAGGAAGCCTTCTTCCGGTCATCGAGCTCTCGCATGTGGACAAATATTTCGGAGAGCTGCACGTGCTGAAGGATATCAGCCTCAGCGTACAGAAGGGAGAAGTCGTCGTCATCATCGGTCCCTCCGGTTCAGGGAAATCCACTCTCTGCCGGACGATCAACCGGCTGGAAACCATTGACTCCGGTGAAATACGGATTGAAGGAGTCCCGCTTCCCAGGGAAGGCCGGGATCTGGCCAGACTCCGCTCCCAGATCGGCATGGTATTTCAGTCCTTCAATCTGTTTGCCCACAAAACCATTCTGGACAATGTGACCCTGGGGCCAAGAGATGTCCTGCACGTTTCCAGAAAGGAAGCCAGGGAGGAAGCCATGAAGCTTCTGAAGAGAGTCGGCGTCGACTCCCAGGCCGGCAAGGTCCCCGCCCAGCTTTCCGGAGGGCAGCAGCAGCGTGTCGCCATTGCCCGTTCTCTGGCCATGCATCCAAAGGCAATGCTCTTCGACGAGCCCACCAGCGCCCTGGATCCGGAAATGATCGGAGAGGTGCTCGATGTCATCACGGAGCTGGCAAAGGAGGGCATGACGATGGTCATCGTCACTCATGAGATGAACTTTGCCAGACGTGTTGCCGACAGAATTATCTTTATGGATGAGGGCGCCATTGTGGAGGAAAACACTCCCGACGAATTTTTTGCGCATCCTTCCAGCCAGAGAGCACGGGATTTTCTGAATTCAATCAAAGATCACTAAAAGGAGCTCCGATTTCATATTTTTTTCTGGACTTTCTTCTGAAAAAATGATACGATCATGCTGGTTGACAAAATGAGAACCCCCTGAAGAGAATCCCCTGAACAGGCTTCTCTTCGTGAAATTTCCGTTTGACGGGAAATATGTGTTTATGCCATACCAGAACACCTGAAACCATTTATACTATTTTTTTTCAATATTGCAGAAAGGAGCGCAACATATGTTGAAAA
The DNA here is from genome assembly GCA_902783305.1 of uncultured Lachnospiraceae bacterium. GTDB lineage: Bacteria > Bacillota > Clostridia > Lachnospirales > Lachnospiraceae > Blautia_A. Next base: position 3,910 of record CACZQU010000080.1, read on the forward strand.
AAACTGTTTTTGCCTTTTTGGCGGCAGCCTTCATCCTGTGCATGTCCATACCTGCCGCCGCCAAGACGTATACTTCCTATAACGGCGTTCTGTCCATCGAGCTTCCGGATGACAGCTGGAAGCAGGTCAATGATCTTTTAAACTGGATCGTGCTCAGCGACGGCGGAAACATGATCACGATCAATCACTATTCCAACGGAGATATCCTGCCTGACATTCCCATCTCAGACGACCATTATGTCAATGTGTACCAGACAGCTTACTCCACCCAGAACGAGGTTTTTATTGTCATCGCTTATGTCGCGGACTCTGCCAAGCTCGACCAGATCATGGATGCCGTTCTCTCCACCAAGATCATGGTGTACAATACCAAAATGCCGATCAAGACGCAGAACAACGCCAGGATCAGCTCCTTTGTTGTCGAGCCCGCCGATGAAACCTTATACACGACAGCCGACGGAATCAGCATAAGGCTTGGCTGCTCCATCGGCTCCGATATTCTTGGCGGTCTGTCCAGGGGTATTCCGGTACATGTGATCGGACATGTCACATACAACAACCAGGATTACGGCTGGTATCAGATCGAGCACAAAGGCATTACCGGCTATGTTCTTTCCAATTTCTTCACGCCTACCGCACCGGTCAATGCTGCCGATGACAGCATCAAGCTGACCGGCGATGCCAAAACCATCTATACCAACGATGGTACCGCTGTCACGATTTACAAATCCTCTGACGGTGAGTGGTACAACAACGGCGTCAAGTATGTCCAGACCGACGATTATAAATTCCAGACAGAAAACGGAGACGTAACCTTCTCGGCCAACCGTCCTGTGAATTCCATTGTTCCGGAAGGCAATCCATTTACCGTTTATGACCTGAACGGCAATTCCAATACCCTGACGGTATACAGTGACGGCTATTACTATACTCCCGACTGGGTCCGTTATATTTATGACGGCAGCATCTATTACGGCTTCGACGGCTCTGTCCTCTATGAGCTGATTGACGGCATGTCCATAGGCGGCTATAGTGATGCCGGCACCGATGACGGCGAAAGCGTCGAGGGCGGCAATGTTGAAGGCGGCAACGTCGAAGGCGGCAACGTCGAATCCGTCGAAGGCTGAGCGCAGACAGGGAAGCTGCAGCCGCTGAAAGCGGACAAGAGTTGCAAAAAGGTAAGATAAAATCAGACCGGATGAGCGGAATCC
>CACZQU010000081.1 GCA_902783305.1 uncultured Lachnospiraceae bacterium
ACGCGGAGAGTGATTTTGTCTTTTCTGTAGAATACCTTCCGGGCCAGTTTGATCAGAGAGCGGATTCCGCGCAGCAGTGCATCCGTCTTCTGGACGAGAATGAGGATCCGATTATCCGTACTGCGGTGACATACTGCATCGGGGGTCCTCTGAGTGAGGAACAGAAGGAAGCCGTGATCCGCCATTGTGTCAACCCGGTGGATTCCCGCAAGGCGGAAGAGGAGAAGCCGGTAACTCTGACCCTCCTTTTCAGCGACCCGGATGATGTGGCTGTGCTGGACGGCTTTACCGTCATGGATGAAGCCTCTTTGAAGGAGCTTTATGATTCCCTGAATCTTGCGATGACATTCCGGGATTTTCTTCATATACAGAGATACTTTTCCGGGGATGAACAAAGAGATCCTACGATGACGGAAATCCGGGTACTGGATACGTACTGGTCCGACCACTGCAGACATACGACATTTTCGACAGAGCTGAAGGACATCTCATTTGACGAGGGAGATTACCGGGAAGTCATTGAGGGGACGTACCGCCGGTATCTTGAGGACAGGAAGGAGCTGTACGGGGACGGAAAAAACCGTTATGTCTGCCTGATGGATCTGGCCTTGCTCGCCATGAAAAAGCTCAGAAAGGAAGGGAAGCTCCGGGATCAGGAGGAATCTGAGGAAATCAATGCCTGCAGCATTATCGCGCCTGTGGATGTGGATGGACGGGAAGAGGAATGGCTCATCAATTTCAAAAATGAAACCCACAATCATCCTACGGAGATTGAACCCTTCGGAGGGGCGGCAACGTGTCTGGGTGGTGCTATCCGTGATCCTCTTTCCGGCAGAACATATGTTTATCAGGCAATGCGTGTGACCGGTGCGGCGGATCCCCGGGAACCACTGGAAAATACCAGACCGGGAAAGCTTCCTCAGAAAAAGCTGGTGAAGGAGGCGGCCCATGGATACAGCTCCTACGGGAATCAGATCGGCCTGGCTACCGGATATGTCAGGGAGATCTATCACCCTGGCTATGTGGCGAAACGGATGGAAATTGGCGCTGTAATGGGGGCAGCTCCCCGCAGCGCGGTTGTCAGGAAGTCTTCTGCTCCCGGAGACGTGGTGATCTTGCTGGGAGGGAGAACCGGCCGTGACGGGATCGGAGGGGCTACCGGTTCATCCAAGGTTCACACGGAAAGCTCGATTGAAGTATGCGGAGCAGAGGTGCAGAAAGGAAATCCTCCGACGGAGCGCAAGATCCAGAGAATGTTCCGAAGACCAGAGGTCAGTCTGCTGATCAAAAAATGCAATGATTTTGGAGCCGGCGGAGTTTCTGTCGCGATAGGAGAACTTGCCGCAGGTCTGAAAATTGATCTGGATAAGGTGCCGAAAAAGTATGCCGGTCTGGACGGAACAGAAATCGCGATTTCGGAATCCCAGGAACGCATGGCGGTTGTGGTGGATCCTGAAGATGTGGAGACATTTCTGAGCTATGCGGCAGAGGAGAACCTGGAGGCTGTGCCGATGGCCGTAGTGACATCCTCTCCCAGATTGGTAATGGAGTGGAGGGGAAAGGAAATCGTCAATCTTTCCCGTGCTTTCCTTGATACGAACGGGGCGCATCAGGAGACGAAGGTGGAAGTGGAGATCCCCCAAAGATCCCAAAGCCCTCTTACGCGCAGGGATGATATCGGGGACGTCAGAGAAAAATGGCTGTCTGTACTTGGTGACCTCAATGTCTGCTCCCAGAAGGGACTGGTTGAGATGTTTGACAGCTCTATCGGCGCCGGCAGCGTCCTGATGCCCTTTGGAGGAAAATATCAGCTTACTCCGACGCAGATTATGGCGGCAAAGGTGCCGGTTCCGGAGGGAAAAACCAGCACGGTTACCATGATGAGCTATGGCTTTGACCCGTATCTTTCCGAATGGAGTCCTTTCCATGGCGCCGCATATGCCGTGGTGGAATCCGTGGCCAGGATCGTGGCGGGAGGCGGAGACCCCGGTAAAATTCATTTTACCTTCCAGGAGTATTTCCGGAGAATGACGGAGGATCCCCGCAGGTGGAGCCAGCCCTTCACCGCTTTGCTGGGGGCCTACAGCGCCCAGATCGGACTGGGGCTTGCTTCCATCGGCGGCAAGGATTCCATGAGCGGAACCTTCAGCCAGATCGACGTGCCGCCCACACTGGTTTCCTTTGCGGTCGGTATGGCAAAATCAGGCGATATTCTTACCCCTGAGCTGAAGGCACCCGGAAACCGTCTGGTATGGATACGGGCAGCCAGGGATGAAAACCAGATGCCGGATTATGCCGCGATCTGGGAGCAGTACCTTAAGGTCAATGAGGATCGTAAGGCCGGGCGTATCCTGTCCGCGTATGCCCTGGACGGGTATGGAATTGCAGCTGCCGCAGCAAAGATGGCTTTTGGAAACCGGCTGGGTGTGAAGATTGAGCACAATCTGGATCCCAGGGATTTCTTTGCTCCTTCCTATGGAGATCTGCTGCTGGAGATTCCTGATGGTAAGGTTTCTCAGCTGGCATGCACGTATACTCTGGTGGGGGAGGTTCTGGCGGAGCCGGTTCTTACGTATGGAAATACCTGTCTGACGCTGGAGGAAGCCCTGTCAGTCTGGAAAGCTCCTCTGGAAAAGATCTTTCCTACGGCTTCCGGAGAAGAAACCGTGATTTCCGGAGAACTGGAATGGGAGCCGGCCGGAGACGGCGCTGAAAAGAAAGAGGGCCTTTATCATACGGACAAGGTTCATGTCTGCAATGCGAAGCGGACAAAGCCCAGATTCTTTCTCTGTAAAAACAGAATTGCGAAACCCAGGGTATTTATACCGGTATTCCCGGGAACAAACTGTGAATATGACAGCGCAAGGGCATTTGAGGAGGCTGGCGCGAAAACCAGCGTGCGGGTGTTCCGAAACCTGAGCGCTCAGGATATCCGGGATTCGACGGACGTATTTGCGAAGGAGATCGAGGCGGCGCAGATTGTCATGTTCCCCGGCGGTTTTTCGGGAGGAGACGAGCCTGACGGTTCTGCCAAGTTTTTTGCCGCTGCTTTCCGCAATGAGAAGCTCGCCGAATCGATGAAAAAGCTTCTGGAGGAAAGAGACGGGCTGGTTCTTGGAATCTGTAACGGATTCCAGGCGCTGATCAAGCTGGGACTTGTCCCCGGCGGCGAAATCTGCGGACAGACAGAAGATTCTCCGACACTGACCTTCAATACGATTGGCAGACATATCTCAAGAATGGTTTATACAAAGGTGGTTTCCGACAAATCACCCTGGCTTTCCCAGGCGAAGCTGGGAGGAGTATACTGTATTCCCGCATCCCATGGTGAGGGACGCTTTGTTGCGTCGACGGACTGGATCCGCACTCTTCTGGCCAATGGCCAGGTGGCGACCAGGTATACCGATCCGGAAGGAAATGCTCTGGGGGATGAAGAGTGGAATGTCAACGGCTCGTACTATAATATTGAAGGGATTACATCCCCTGACGGAAGGGTGTTCGGAAAGATGGGGCACTGTGAGAGACGCGGAGAGGATGTCGCTGTGGATATCTACGGAGAGCAGGACATGCATCTGTTTGCTTCCGGTGTAAACTATTTCCTGTAACGGGAATGATCCGCTTACGGATTTCTGCAGGAAACTTCAGCCGTCTCTCCCTTCATTCCAGATTCGCGCCTGTCGGCGCTTTTCCGCCCCGCTTCGCGTGACTGAATTTGTCATGACGGGAGGTGACAGCCTGCAGGCTGTCACCTGAAACTGCGCTTATCCGCCCTTACATGCGGGCATGACGTTCAGATAAGCGCAGTTTCAGGGACGGCTGAACAGTAACCGCAGGAGCCATTTTGCGCTGCAAACATAAATAAAAAGCCGCTTTCCGGATTTGCCCGGAAGCGGCTTTTGCGGTTTTCAGATAGTTCTTATTCAAAACGGACAGTATATCCTTCAAATACGGACAGGCATTCGGTGATCATTTTTTTTGCGTTTTTCTCCGTTTCGACAAACAAACCGGCTTCGATGGCCTTTGCCTCTTTGTCCTTCAGGAGCTCTTCCAGGAAGCTGTTGACTTCTTCAGAACTGATCGGGTTAAAGATATTGTTGCTTTCGATATACTGTATGCTGTCCTGATCGATATAATTGTCTGTAATGACCGGATCAGGGAGCCGGATCGTGATGGTCTGCCCGCGGTTATCTACTTCGATGAAGACAGAGGACAGGTCATATCCTGCCTTTACCGTCCCGCTGTACAAAACCTGTATGCTGTGAGTCGTCAGGGGGATATCAAAGGAAAAAAGATGCCTGGTATCGGACATTTCGGCTTTTTCGGTATAGGTGAATTTCTGAAATACCAGGTCCTGAATATTTTCAAGCTGATATTTGATCATGGTGCTGTCCACTGAATTCCGGTTTCTGACGCTCTCGGAGGTAAAGAAAAAAGAGATGGCTACAAGAGCGATGGCCAGCAGCAGTAAAACTATGCCCCGGAAGAGCTTGTTGTCTTGTCTGTCTAAAGATGAATTCATACGCATCGTCCTTTCTTCTTCTGATCTGAATTTGCTAGATCCATGCAGAGATCAGCAGCCCCAGATAGAAGGCAACGATGACAACGATGATCCCGATAATGATTTTTTTCAAGATCTGCATCCTGCCATTCCTCCTTTTCTGTCAAGCTGTTCCAGACGGATGAAACCGTCTGGGGTGAACCGCCCGTTCGCAAGCAGTAAGCCTTACAGGGCGGCAGTAATCCTTTGATATAATATATCGAAACCGTTGATTTTGTCAATCGGGTTATGGAAATGCTCCTTGAAATCCATAATAAACTGATGTATGATAATAACATTGCTTTTGGAAACCCTTAAAAACAGAGAGTTTTGTTTACGCCGGAGGAGGTGATGCAGCAATGGAAATCACAGATATGCATTGCCATATTCTGCCCGGACTGGATGATGGCTCCGAATCGATGGAAGAGACCCTGGATACCCTTCGTGAGGCTGTCCGGCAAGGGATTACGCGAATGATAGTGACACCTCATTTCCATCCCCAGCGATATGTCGTGACTGCTGCGCAGATTCTGCAGTCACTTGAGGATGTGCGCGCTGCGGCCAGGGATGCAGGGATCGGGATTGAACTGTTTGCCGGACAGGAGTGCTATTACTATTCGGAGCTTGTGGATCAGCTCGAAGAGGGGAATGCTCTTACGATGTGTGAGAGCAGGTTTGTTCTCGTGGAGTTTGATCCGGGCTGCCTGTTTTCTTATCTTCTGAATGGTCTGCAGAGCCTCAGGCAAAGCGGGTATATTCCGGTTGTCGCGCATTTTGAACGGTATGAATGCCTCTATAAGGAGGATCATCTCGATGAGCTTCGCCGGCAGCAGTTTTTATTGCAGATGAATTATGATATGCTGCTGAGGAAGGGAGGCCTGTTCCGTGAGAATTACTGGCAGAAGATCCTTCGGGAGGGGTATGTGGACTTTCTGGGAAGCGACTGCCATGGAACTCACTTCCGTCCGCTGCAGGTGGACAAGGCCTGCAGATGGCTGGAAAAAAAGTGCGACGCAAACAGAATTCGCCATATTCTGGAAGTGAATTTTGACAAAATAGTTTACGGCTGATATCTTCCTGTGCTATAGTGGGGCAGAGAAGGAATGTAACTGCTCAGCCACAGGCTTTTCACCGTTATCGGGCAGGCACGGTTCATGCTGCCGAAGCTGAAGGGCGCATGCCGCCGGCCGTTGATCATATCAGCACGTACCACACAGCTTGTGCGGGGAACTGAGTGAACAGTGACGAAGAGCTGTCTTTATGGTAATGGTGGAAAGATATTCAAAAATGGAGGAAAACATGGAGGCAACACCGACAGCGAATACTCAGTCAATCGGAGTGGCAAGGTTTGACGATGAAGAAGACTATATTGACCTGAGAGAGATATTTTTCGCTCTCCTTTCCAGCTGGAGGTCGATTTTTCTCATGGCTCTTGCCGGAGCAGTAGTAATGGGAGCGTTTCACGTATTTCTTGTGAAACCCAGTTATCGCGCGGATGCGCAGATCTATATTACGAATACCGATTCCGTCATTTCATTTTCAGATCTGCAGCTGAGTTCCGCCCTGACAGAGGATTATTCAAAGATCATCAAGAGCCGTACGGTTCTCAAAACCGTGATAGAGGAGCTGGGACTGGATATTGATTACAAAACGCTGGAAGGGCTTGTTTCCGTCAATAATCCGTCAGACACTCACATTATCAACATTGTGGTTACCTGCGATGAGCTGGAGCTGGCACGCAATATCGCCAATGCTCTTCTCAATATTGGCGTGGATTCCATTTATCAGATTATTGGCAGCAGCGAGCCTACGGTTATCGATTATTCCGAGGCCGATTCGGTAGAGGATGTCAGCCCGGGCCTGTTCCGCTTCGTTGCGATCGGAGCTTTGATTGGAGCTCTTCTGATGTGCGCAATCATCGTGATCAAGGTGATTACCAATACGACACTGAAGTCCGAAGAGGACGTGATAAAATACATTCAGCTTCCTGTGCTTGCGGCCGTTCCCTATGCGGGAGACACTTTCTTCTGATCGTGTGTGGGGCTGAACAGTGACGGATGAGCAGATAGGAGAATCGAAAGAGCATGGAACAAGATCAGATCCTGGAAGAAGGTCAGAAAGCCACATCATTTAAACAGTCTCCTGATCAATGGCATCAGGGAATCCCCAGCACGAAGAAAGTGACGATGGATTTCACGGAGCTGCCTTTTGGACCGAAGGAGGCCATCAATGTTCTCAGAGGAAACATCCAGCTTAGCGGATATAACCTCAAAATTGTAGCCCTCACCTCCTCTCAGCCGAACGAAGGAAAGTCTTCCCTTTCCTTTGAACTGGCAAAGAGCCTTGCGAGCTTAAACAAAAAGGTAATGTATCTGGACTGTGATATCCGGAACTCCGTTATCCGGTCCAGATATCATATTCACGAAAAAATCAAAGGCCTGACCGAGTATCTTTGCGGAGAAGTCTCCCTCAGAGATATTGTGTTCAAGACCAACGATCCCTGGCTGGATCTCATTTTTACCGGGGCTTCCGCACCCAATCCCAGCGAGCTGGTGTCTGCCCCGATTTTCTCACAGATGATGTCCAGACTGAGAGATTATTACGATTATGTGATTGTAGATACTCCTCCGGTCAATGCGGTTATAGACGGTCTGATCATTGCCAAGCAGTGTGACGGTACGATTCTGGTGGTCGAGAGCGGCGTAACTGAGCGGGGAGCTGCGATTCACGCCAAAAGACAGCTTGAATATGCCGGCGTGAAGATCATAGGCTGTATTCTGAACAAGGTCGGGACGAA
>CACZQU010000082.1 GCA_902783305.1 uncultured Lachnospiraceae bacterium
ACATCTGGGAATTCTGGTAGAATGGCTTAAGAGCTATCATCCGGAGGAACTGTTTGATGAAAACGGCCGCCTGATTCCGGAACTGAACGAAGTAGACCGTTTCCATCTGGTACAGGAAGCGATCAAGTATCTGCCGAAACTTGGCAACAGAGGCGCGTATCTCTATCAGAGAATGAGCGACAAGCTTGTTGAACACAAACAGTATATTCACCAGTATGGTGAAGACCTTCCGGAAGTAGCCGGATGGAAATGGGAAAAATGAATAAGTCAAGGCTCCCCGCTGCCGCTAATGGCAATGGGGAGCTTTTCTATGCAAAGCAGTTCTCATACCATAATACAAAAATATAAACCATATAGCACCTGTTCCAGACTCCGTCATTCCCATTAAGGAAGGAGTCCCAGAAGTCATGCAGAAGTTCCTGATCGAAAAAGGCCTTGGAGTAAGAGCCGAAAAGCACCTGCTCAATGCGGGAACGAAAGGCTTTCTCCCGAAACCATTTTCTCACGGGAACGGAAAAGCCAACTTTCGGACGGAACGCGAATTCATGCGGGATCCTTGTTTGTGCCGCTTTGCGGAAAATGTATTTTGCTATATCATCCTTACGCTTGAGTGAGGATGGTATTGCCGCGCTCAGCTCAAACATACGTCGATCGGCAAATGGAAGGAGAAGCTCTATACCGTTTGCCCTGGCGGAGCGGCCGACACCAAAAAGGATATCTCCCTCAAGCCAGAGTGACATATCAACGGCCAGCATCCGGGAAAGCGGATCAGCATCATGTGTCTGAGAGCGGATTTCCTCAACCAGTTTTTCAAGGGGGTATGCATGTCCGGTTTTCAGCAGACGCATGCCGTTTTTTTGATCCATGATCCCGTCACAGCCAAAGTAGAGTGCATCTTCTCTGCCCAGTTCCTCCATACGCCGATATACATAGTAACCGGCAAAAAACTCATCGGCACCTTCACCGGAAAAGAAAGAACCGCTCTTTTTTGCTGCCTGTTCACATCCGAGCGCAAAGGCAGGAGCACTCCCATCTGCAAGCGGGAGCTCCATATTGCGGAGAAACCGTGGGATCACTTCAAAAAACTGTTCCGCCGAGATCTTCACTTCTGAAAATCTTGCCCCGATTTTTTCTGCCGCATCCGAAGCGATTGAAATTTCACTGGGATCGCTTCCCTCAAATCCGATTCCGATTGCCTCCGGAACGCCGGAAGAAGCCAAAAGATAGGAAGAATCTACTCCCCCTGAAAGGAAGGAATGGCACTCGGAAAAGTTGAAGCGGAATCTGTCTTCATCCAGAATGGCCTGCAGTGTTTGATCAATTTTTTTCATCCATTCATCTTCAGAAACAGACTGATCCGGATGAAATGAGATGGTATACCAGCGGTCAGTCCGGACGGATCTTCCATCCCAGACGAGTGTATATCCGGGCATTAGTTTGCTGATTCCTTTATAAAGTGTTTTTTCACCGATGGGATACCCGAACAGGGTATAGAGCTGAAGAGCATCCCTGTCCAGAGATTTTCTGCAGCCGGGGTTTTCCAAAATTGTGCTAAGACTTGACCCATATAAAAAAGTGCCGTCATCAGTGACACAATAATACATGTTCTGAATACCGAAAGCATCTCTGGCACAGAAGAGTTCTTCCTTTATTTCATCCCAGACCGCAAAGGCAAAGGAACCGTACAGATGGCATGGGAGCTCATACCCCCAGCGTTGAAAGCCGGCCTCAATCACCCGGCACTCAGTCTCATGGCGATCTGTATCCTCAGTAAGGCCGAGCTCCCTTAAGAGTTGCTTCAGGTTGCGAAGGCTGCCTTCATACAGTTGAATAACCATATTCTCTCCTCTACACGGTCCGGTCTTTAATGTCAGAGATACTTTGGATCTGTCTTCCGATTATCATGGAAACAGCTCTCTTACATGCTTACCAGGTAAGGGAATCCAGTCTGTCCGTAAGCTGTTCAATCCTGGCCAGATACTCTTCCTTCATTTTTATTTCATGTTCAGTTAAGTTTCCTTTTGTATGGAGCCAAAGGACAATCCGTACATAACCAAGAAGCGAGGCTTTCTCAGTCACTTCCATGATTTTGTCCTGATCGTCCGTTCCCAGATAATGTTGAAGGAAAACCCGGAAAAACTCCATTGCGGTCTTATAGGAGAATCCCATGAATTTTTCCACGATTAACGGGTCATCCTCACCCAGAATCACATAGAAAAAATACAGATCACTGAGTTCCACGATCGGATGGCCTCTTCCGATCCTGTCCAGATCTATAATAATCGGTTCCTCATTTTGAATGAACACATTTCCTGTGTGAAAGTCTCCGTGAATCAGCGTATTTACGTAGGGAATCGCATCAACGAGCTTCATGCATTTTTCGGCCAGTGTGCTGTTTTCATATTCTATTCCGTCAT
>CACZQU010000083.1 GCA_902783305.1 uncultured Lachnospiraceae bacterium
CCAGCCAGATGATCGCGCCTGTCAGCTCCTCCGGTTTTGCCATGCGGTGCATCGGGACGAGGGGCTCCCAGGCAGCCAGAAGCTCTGGTTCCACAAAATCGGGATCAACCGACATCGGGGTAGCCACATATCCCGGGCTGATGGAATTGACGCGAATGTTGTAATCCACAAGCTCCACGGCAAGACTCTTTGTCATGTGGATCACGCCGGCCTTGGACGCATTATAAGCAACCTGACGCTGCGGAACATTGGCGATGTAGCCGGACATGGAAGCGATGTTGATGATGCTGCCGGCAATCTTCTTCTCAATCATGATGCGGGCTGCTTCACGGGCAACAATGTATTCCCCGGTGAGGTTGATATCCAGACACCACCGGAACTCTTCCACACTTGCCTCAAAAATATCCTTATGATAGCAGACACCGGCGTTGTTTACGACAACATCGATCCGTCCATAGACATCAAGGATCTTTTTAAAGCCTGCCGCAACCTGATCCTCTTTGGTACAATCCGCGATAATATCAAGGGCTTTTCCGCCCTCCTCCTCTATCAGCTTCACAGTGTCGGCCGCGCCCGAGCGGGAAAAGATGGCGATGTCCGCGCCGGCTCTTGCCAGATCCCGGGCGATGACCTGACCGATTCCCCGTCCTGCGCCTGTAACCAGAGCCACCTTGCCTTCAAGTGAAAACAATTCTTTTAAATAATTCTCTTTCATGGTAAATCTCCTCATGTGAGCAAAAGTAAAACAGTTTTATAAAATGATTATACCATAATCCTTTTCATTTATCCAACAGGAAATCAAGAGTCAGCTTATTATAGGTCTCCAGCTGCTCCCAGTGCTGTACGTGGCCGCCATCCTTTGCCATATGAAGGCGGGCGCCGGGAATCTTTTCTGCCATCATCCGGGTCACCCATTCCGGGATCAGGAGGTCTTTCTCTCCTCCCACCACCAGCGCAGGGGCTTTAATCTCCGAAAGCTTTTCCCGGATATCAAAATTCAGAATCGCATTGCACTGCGCGCGGTATGCATACTCGGGCATGGGATGAGGCTCCTGCAGATCCGCATACTCGCACTCCAGCATATATGCTTCGTTGGTATTCTGAAACGGGATGGAAAAAATCATCCACTGGCAAAGCCTGGCGGCCGTCACACTGTCCAGCCTGCCGCAAGTATCCCTCAGAAGCTCTATTGCCCTGCGGTTGCTGGTGCAGCAGTAGGGAAAGGTGTTGGTCAGGATCAATCGGTTAACCCTTTCGGGATAGTATACCGCCATATATTGTCCGACAGCCCCGCCCATTGAAATGCCATTCACACTGGCCTTCTCAATCCCCAGGGCATCCATCAGCCCGATCATATCCCCGGCCATCTCTTTTATCGAATAGGCATAGGATACCGGCTTGTCCGATAAACCGGCTCCCCTGTTGTCCGGCGCGATCACATGGAAATGCTTTTCGTAGGCATCCATATGAGGCTTCCATTTACGGCCCGGTGCCCCAAGTCCCATGATGAGCAGCAGTGGATCCCCCTGCCCGCTTTCCTCATAGCTGATCGTAAATCCGTTCACCTTGCAATTATTCGTCATCTTCATCATCCCTCTCCGGACGATCCCAGTCTCCTTTGTAGAGGTCTCTGGGAGCCTTGTCACAGCCTTCAAACCACGGGAGCTCTTTTTTCATGCGCTCCATAACCGGCTCGTAGGAAAAATCGGTAAGAGGAAGATCCACTCTCCTGTTATCCAGAGCGGAAAGGACAATGGCTTCCAGTATCTCGTATCCATGGAGCGCGGTCTCTATGTTGCAGGAATGCACCTTTTTGTCATCATCCAGCCAGGCAGCGTATTCAGTGTAATAGGGTGTCTGGATCTCCTTTTCCTGGAAATGATACCAGCCCGGCTTCTTTCCTTTCACCAGCTTTGATCCTGTATTGCAGCTGCACTCTCCCCAGTAACCGTCTGTCTCAGCGTAGGCATAACCATTCTCTCCCCAGACTGTCAGCCTGTTGTCGGTGTCACGGTACATATCCGGGTTGTGCTGCTCCGCAAAATAACCGCATTCCAGATAACCTCTTGCTCCGTTCTCAAACAGAATTTCCCCGAAAAGAAAATCGGGAGACGGATGATCGTCCTGCATTGTAGCCGGTCCATGGACATGGCCGATCACGGATTTCGCTCTTGCCCCTCCGTTTACCCAGATCATGTAATCCATATAGTGGGTTCCAAGCTGAGCCATCCAGGGCTGGCACTCCGCAAAGATCTTCCTGATTCTGCCAAGATCGCCCCTGTCTACCTTCTCTTTCAGCTCCTGCATCTGCTTCAGGTATTTCTGCTGATGGCAGACCACAGCCTTGATCCCGTTTGCG
>CACZQU010000084.1 GCA_902783305.1 uncultured Lachnospiraceae bacterium
AGGAGAAAGGTTTGCTGTAGTGCATATGACTGCAGAACCGCACCATAATTCACTGCCCGGTGAAACGTCAGTATTCCAACCTTAGTCATTTTTTCCGGTCTCCCATATGATAGATCTTTCTGGAAAAATCATAGATGAAATAAAGATTATGAAACAGCAAATATCTTCGAATTCTAGGTATAATTCGTTTTCCATAAAGATAATGCTTCTTCAGGGCTGTACGGAACGGTTCTTCCCGAATGAACGCGTTGTACCTGCGTTTTCTGTCTGGATCCGAATTATCCGGATGCATGTACTCCATTCTCCGACATCGCATCGCCTCAATTTCAGCTCTTACATAAAATGGTTTTTCCAGTTTCCCGTCCAGGCTATTTACTGAAAGAAAAGTCTCCATTTTACGGAAAAAAACCTTCATATCGTCCGAAACACCTGGACGATACTTCACAGTCGAACTTTGCGGGTTATTGACATAAGTGTAAAAATACCAGTTATAGTAATATATCTCTTCTGCATACAGATACACCTGCATCAGCAGAAGAACATCTTCAGCAAATTTTACTTCTTCGTCAAACAGAAGATCATTTTCGATCAGGAAATTCCGGTTAAACAGTTTGCTGCAGGGGGATCCATAAGTGAAGCTCTGATAATACCCTCTTGGCAAAATTCCCGCAGAAAGCGCCGATCCCATGATCAGAAGCTTATCTTCCATCTTCTCCCCATAATTGTACTGTTCCTTCAGAAATGTTGTATTCGTTCTGATTGCTCCGTTATTGTCCCTGCCTCCTCCAAATAATATGACATCCCCCGTGAAACAGGAAATATCCCGGAGAATCCTGCTTAGCGTATCCATGCAAACATAATCATCCGAATCAGCAAAAGCAACCCACTTCCCCTGTGCTGCCTGTATCCCTGTGTTCCTTGCTGCTGAAGGACCCCTGTGCGAGTTGAAAAACAGGCGGACTCTACTGTCTGAGATATAGGAACGAAGGAATTCCTGATATTCCTCACCTGATCCGTCATCTACAACGATAACCTCAAGATTTGAGAAATGATTTGAAAGTATGCTTCTCATACAATCCCTGAATAATTCTTTTGGTGTGCAGTAAACCGGAATAATTACTGTAAGCATATCCTCTGTCATCCCAGGTATCCCATTTCTTTCATAAAAAATATAAATTCATTTGTATTTTGTACTGCAGCTCCGCGGGATTCATCTCAGAATTACCGGTCTTCCGGGAAAGAACTCCTATCAAATATCAATCCCGTATTTCCTGAGAATCACCTTCCCATTCTCATAGGAACCATAATGAAGGATATCTTCCGATTCAAGCATCACGTCAAACTCTTCCTCCAGTTCTGAAATCAGCGACAGATGCGCCACGGAATCCCATTGCGGAACCGTCTTAAAAGTAAATGTCTCATCTAACGCGGATTCCTCCACATTCAGGACATTCATAAAAATCTGATTATACTTTTCCAGGTTCGTCATCTTTCTCTTCCTTCCGTTATAAGAAAAGCATCCCATACTATACCCGCGAAAGCAAATAAACAGAATGATCCATCTGCTTTCTGTTATTTTATCATCCGCATGTGTATAGTATGGAATGCAAAACAGTAAAGAGAATCAGTCCTTGTTCATCAGAGCCAGAATATCTCCAACCGTTTCAAATCCTTTAATGATTTCGCCGGTAAGCTTTACATCAAACTCATCTTCCATCAGAACAATCAGAGAAAGCTTAGCCATGGAATCATACTCGTCAACATCATCCAGAAGAGTCTCAGCGGTAAGATCTCCTTCATCCAGTTCCAGCATTTCTTCAAGCAGCGCAAGTTTATCACGTTCCGTCATCTTCTTTTCCTCCTGTAATCGTTTTGATATCATTTTTGTAAAAGCGGTAAACGGATCTTGGCTTTTACAGCTCCTCTCCAGCGTCAGACTGACCATCGGAGATTGTATAATTCCCGGATTGAATCCCACCGTTCGGTAATTATCCTGCTTTCAGCCCTTTCCGAATCCTGTGTTCCCTCATTCCTCTTCCACCGGCGCATCATCCGGATAACCGTCATCATAGAACGCATCGCTGATTCCAAGTGGAAGAATGTCCTTCACGTTTATCCGGAAATCGACCACACCCCATGATAAACCAATGCCAAAGCCGCTGGCCAGCACAGAAATCAGACTGTCTTCTCCTGAAGCTCCATATGCATCCACCAGTGACAGAGGGACGGAAGCTCCGCTCGTATTGCCGAAGCGGTCCAGGCATACCGGCACCTTTTCCATCGGCATCCCAACTCTCTTCGCCACATTTTTGATAATCATCATATTGGCCTGATGCAGTGCAAGAGCATCATAATCTTCAATAGAAGTGCCCACCTTTTCCATAAAGTCCTTGATCAGTTCGGGGACTTCCCTGATCGTGAAATTAAAGACCGCGATATCATCTCCGGGAATGCTCTCCGGGCCTATCGGATGCTTCCACTGGAGATAAGGGCTTGACAGGGCTTTATGCCCTGTTCCATCCGACATCAGGGCACTTCGGATCGTACCATCCCCTCTTTCCAGCAAAACAGCTGCGCTTGCATCCCCAAACAAAAGAGCCGTATTGGAGCTTCTTCTGTTTGTGGACGGTTTTCTCCTTCTCCCAAGAGTATCTCCGACCAGGACCAGTGCTTTTTGCGCATTGGTAGAGCTCAGAAGATTAGCCGCAATCGAAACGCCATAAACAAAACCGGAGCAGCCAAGATTGATGTCAAATGCCATACAGCTTTTCGACAGCCCCAGCCTTTTGTGCAAAGGCAGTGCAGTGGAAGGCGATCGGTAATCCGGTGTCTGTGTAAGATTGATCAGAATACCGATCTCTTCCGGCTTATATTTCCCGGCCTGTTCAATCTGCTTT
This sequence comes from uncultured Lachnospiraceae bacterium, assembly GCA_902783305.1. GTDB lineage: Bacteria > Bacillota > Clostridia > Lachnospirales > Lachnospiraceae > Blautia_A. Next base: position 2,898 of record CACZQU010000084.1, read on the forward strand.
GCCGCGGAATAAGAAAAATCCGCAGCTGTCTGATGATACATGGATTTTCGTTTCTCTTTGATTCCGGTATTTCTCATAAAGTTTTTGATGAATTTGGGATCCTCTTCCGGATCTTCCATTTTTGCTTTGATATCGACAACCGTCTCCGGGACAGATGCAGCGATTGCAGCGATCCGGATTCCCTGGTTTTCTGAAAAAATCATAACCGTTTCCCTTTCCATTTCATTTGCATACTGACGGGTACCATCAACAGGACATATATCCTCCATCCACCGGCAGTTCCACTCCGGTGATGGTTCTTGAGGCAGGAGAAAGCAGGAAAATAATGGCGTTCGCCACATCGGAGGGTTCGTTCATCCCCAGATAGTTTCTTCCTGTACTTTTTGTCCCTTCACCGGTTCCTTCCTTCAGACCGCCTCTGAGTGCAAGATAATCATCATACATCGGAGTATTCGTCCCGGCCGGCAGAACGGTATTCAGGCGGATCTTTTTCTCCCCCAGTTCCCTTGCCAGACACCTCATCGCTCCATTCATGGCCGCCTTGGAAGCTCCATAAGCCGCCTGAGCCGAAGCACCTACATAGGCCGATATCGACGATACTCCTACAA
>CACZQU010000085.1 GCA_902783305.1 uncultured Lachnospiraceae bacterium
CAGGGATGATATCCTCACGGTGGTTCAGATCCTGTAAAAAAGACCTGCAATAGTTAATCTTCACGGTCTGACCATTCGCCGCGCGTGGCTTTACGGTTAATCCGTGAACAGTAACTTGCAATATATGGAATTCGGTCCGCCTTGTACACTTGCGGCGCAAGGCGTGAAGATATAGTATACTGGTACACGAATCAGCTGCCCGAACCCGTCTGCTTCGCTGAAGGAAATGGCAGCCGAACAGGCAGAAGGTATTTTGCACTTCAATTATTATTCATTTACACAGATCTATTCAAAGAGGAAAAACACATGGTAAAAGTTGTAAAATTCGGTGGAAGTTCTCTGGCAAGCGCGGTTCAGTTTGAGAAGGTAGGAAATATCATCAGGAGTGATGAGACCAGAAGATATGTGATTCCTTCTGCACCCGGAAAGAGGGACAGCGGTGACACGAAAGTGACGGACATGCTTTATGACTGCTATCGCAGCGCCAAGGGAAGCGGCCTTTTTGAGACAAAGCTGGATGCCATCTTCAGGAGGTACGAAGAAATCATAAAGGGGCTGGGTCTGGATCTCTCCATGGAGGAAGAGTTTCAGACGATCCATGACAACTTTGCCAAAGGAATCGGGGTGGAATATGCCGCTTCCCGGGGAGAATATCTGAACGGTATCATCATGTCACATTATCTGGGATACACGTTTATCGATGCTGCTGAGGTGATCCGTTTCCATGAAGACGGAGGTCTGGACACGGAGAAGACAGATGAGCTGCTGCAAAAAAGACTGGCCGACTGTGAGTATGCGGTTATCCCCGGTTTCTATGGCGCCCAGGAGGACGGCACCGTCAGGACCTTTTCCCGCGGAGGCTCGGATATCACCGGGTCTTTGGTGGCTAAGGCGATCCGGGCAGATTTGTATGAAAACTGGACGGACGTGTCAGGAGTCATGGTTACGGATCCGCGGATTGTCAAGGATCCGGAGGTGATCGATACGATCACCTACAGAGAGCTCCGCGAGCTGTCCTATATGGGCGCCAGCGTACTTCACGAAGACGCAATCTTTCCGGTCCGTCAGGGAGGGATTCCGATCAACATCCGAAACACGAACCGCCCTCATGATAAAGGAACCTTTATCGTGGAAAGCACCTGCCGCAAGCCGCGGTTTACCATCACCGGCATTGCCGGAAAAAAGGGCTTCTGCTCCATCAATATAGAGAAAGATATGATGAATTCCGAGATCGGATTCGGAAGAAGAGTGCTTCAGGCCTTTGAAGATGAAGGGATCAGCTTTGAGCATACTCCCTCGGGCATCGATACCTTTACGGTCATCGTCCACCAGGAGGAGTTTGAGGCTCACGAACAGCAGGTCATCGCCGGACTTCACCGTCTGGCACAGCCGGATATTATCGAGATGCAGTCGGAAATCGCTTTGATTGCCGTGGTCGGAAGAGGAATGAAATCGACACGGGGCACTGCCGGAAGAATTTTTGCCGCCCTCGCCCATGCAAATGTCAATGTCCGGATGATCGACCAGGGATCCAGTGAACTTAACATTATCATCGGAGTGGACAACCGGGATTTTGAAACTGCGGTTAAGGCGATTTATGATATCTTTGTCATCACGCGGATCTGAGGCAGATGGGAGAGTATCAGATATCGGTACGTAACCTTGTGGAATTTCTTGCGCGTTCCGGGGATCTGGATGAAGGGGAGGGCTCCTTTGACCAGGAGGCCATGAGAAAAGGAAGCCGGCTTCATCTGCGGATTCAGAAATCACAGGAGTCCGGTTACCGGGCAGAGGTTGTGCTGAAGGACAAGGTGGTGCAGGGAGAAACCGTGCTGCGGATCGAAGGACGCGCGGACGGGATCTTTGAAGAGGATGGACTGGTCTTTATCGATGAGATCAAAGGCATTTCTTCGGATGTATCGCTCCTTACTGCTCCCGTGGATGTGCACCGTGCCCAGGCGGTATGCTATGCCGCGATTTTTCTTTCCCAGCAAGGGCTTGACCGGATCGGAATTCAGATGACATATGGAAATCTTGATACGGGGGAAACCCGCCGGTTCCGTGAAGAGCTTCAGAAGGACTGGCTGCTGAACTGGTATCGGGAGATTACCGCGGAGTATGGCCGATGGGTCGGCTTTCGCGAGCAGTGCATCCGGAAGAGAAATGAATCCATGCAGGGCCTGGAATTTCCCTTCCCTTACCGGGAAGGTCAGCGCAAAATCGTCCGCGGAGCTTTTATAGCCATGAAGGAAGGACGGCAGTTCTTTGTTCAGGCGCCGACAGGGGTAGGGAAGACGATGTCAGTGGTTTTTCCGGCGGTCAGAGCGCTGGGAGAGGGATACGGGGAACTGATCTTCTACCTTACGGCGAAAACCGTGACCAGAATGGCTGCCCTGGAAGCTTTCCGGATTCTCGCCGGGCATGGACTGAGACTCAGGGTGATTGCGCTCACGGCAAAGGAGAAGCTTTGCATGAGTGACGAGTGCCGCTGTAATCCGCGGAACTGTCTGTACGCCCGGGGACATTTTGACCGGGTGAATCATGCTGTTTTTACCCTCTGGCATGAACGGGAGGTTTATGACAGGGAAACCATACTGGAGTACGCCTGCCGGTATCAGGTCTGCCCTTTTGAGATGTCTTTGGATCTGGCTCTGTGGGTGGACGCTGTGATCTGCGATTATAATTATGTGTTTGCCCCGGATGTCAGCCTGAAACGTTTTTTCGGGGAAGGGTCACGCAGAGATTACCTGTTCCTGGTCGATGAGGCACATAATCTTGTGGAGAGGGGACGGGAAATGTACAGTGCAAGTGTCTGCCGCGAGGAAGTGGCTGCGGCCAGACGGCTTTGCAAGGAACGCGACCGGCCGATGGCAAAATGCCTGGAAAGGCTGTCACGGCGTCTTCTTACCCTGAAAAAGGAAATGGCTGCAGCCACCCGGGAGAGACTATCCCCGCCTGGGCTGCAGGATATGGAACTGGACGGGATCAGTCCCATGCTTGAAGCTGATCTCTGGTCAGTGAGAAGAGAGATGGAAAAAAGGATGGAAGAGAAAAATGATCCGGAGCTGACTGAGATGCTTCTTGATCTTTATTTCCAGATCCGCCGTTTTCTGGAAACCCTGGAGCTGGTAGACGAAAATTATATCGTCTTCTGTCAGAACGATGAAAATGGAAAATTCCGCCTGCATCTTTACTGTGTAAACCCTGCGAAGAATCTGGCATTACGGCTGGAGAAGGGGCGGAGCGCCCTGTTTTTCTCTGCCACGCTGTTTCCGCTTTCTTATTACCGAAGGCTCCTCAGCCTCAGGGAGGATGCCTACGGGCTCTATATTCCCTCGCCATTTTCTCCGCGGAACCGGATGATTATTACGGTTTCGGATGTCAGCAGCCGGTATAACAGACGCTGTGCTTCTGAGTACCGGAAAATCGCTTCCTGTATTGCCGGGGCAGTGAGTGCCAAAGCAGGAAACTATCTCGTCTTTTTTCCCTCCTTCCGGATGCTGGAGGAGGTAAGGAACGTGATCGGGGAAGAACTGTCTTCTCCGCAGACCCGCCTGATCTGCCAGGAGCCTTCGATGTCCGAAGCGGACAGGGAAAGCTTTCTCGGGGAATTTGAAACGGAAATGAATGACCGCACACAGACACTGATCGGCTTTGCCGTCCTTGGGGGCATTTTTTCCGAGGGAATCGATTTACAGGGAACCCGGCTGATCGGGGCAGTGGTCGTGGGAACAGGTCTCGACAGAATCAACAGCGGGGCGGAAAAGATCCGGTCCTTTTACGACCGGAAGGGCATGAAGGGTTTCGCCTATGCGTACCGGAACCCGGGGATGAACAAGGTGCTGCAGGCTTGCGGGCGGGTCATCCGGACGGCTTCGGACTATGGGGTGATCCTTCTGCTTGATGACCGTTTTCTTCAGCGTGAGTACCGGGAACTCTTTCCTCCGGAATGGAACGATATGAGAATCTGCAGGTCCGGGGAAATCAGAGGTATCCTTGATGAATTTTGGAGGAGAAAAAAAGGAGAAGAATGAAAATCCGACAGCTGCTATGGTCCGTCTTCCTGCCGGTATTAGGTGCCTTTTTAGCTGTATGCTCTGTTGTCCGCGGGGAAGAGGGAGTAGTAAAGGTTGAGAATGAAACGGGAATCTTTTATACTGTAGAAGGAAGCTCCGGCTGTATCCTGGTCAGAAGGCCGGACGGGTTCTATCCATCAGATTTTCAGGGGGCTTTGGCCGGTTCTGTTTCCTTTGGGGCTGATCAGGACAAGGAATTCTCAACCCGGATGGAGGAACTCGCCAGACGGGTCACCCAGGCGGTGGAAGGATATGAAGGAAACTGGTCCATATATATCAAGGATCTGTCCACGCAGAAAACGCTGATGATGCATTCGTCCCGAATGCATCCTGCCAGCATGATCAAACTGTTTGTCATGGAGATGGTATTTTCGCGGCTTGATCTGGTGAGAGAGAATCTGGCTCTGTCTGCGGGGGAGAATGTTCCGGTTTCACCGTCTGCGGACCAGGTCGATACCCTTCTGGAAAACATGATTGTATACAGCGACAACGAATCCTTCAATGAGCTTGTCCGGGGTATCGATCCGGGGCATGGCTTTCAGGAAGGCTGCAGACAGATCAACCAGTATCTCGCCCTGAATCAATATACGGATACCCTGATTCAGCATACGCTGTTTCCTTCCCTGTCGGTTCAGGAGGGGATCGGTGAGACGAATTACTCCTCGGCAAAAGACTGCGGGATTCTTCTGGAAAAAATATTCCGGGGAAAATGTGTAAGTGAGGAGGCTTCAGCGCGGATGCTTTCTTTTTTGCTGGCCCAGGACAACACGACCAAAATCCGCACCGGAATTCCGGAAGGCATCCCATGTGCCAACAAAACCGGCGAGACAGCTTCCTCACAGCATGACGCCGGTATCATTTACGGAACCGGAACAACCTATATTCTGAGTGTTTTTTCAGAGGAGTGCCCGGAGGCAGAGGCTGTGGAACATATCCGGGAGCTGGCATCAATCAGCTATTCCTGTCTGAATGACAGGTAAGCGGGTTTCCGGTTCGGTCTGGCTGATCAGGAACGATTTCTTCAGATTGATTCTTTCGTTTACAGATGAGGAGGATGACAGAAGATGCGGATAGGATGCGGATATGATGTTCACAAGCTGAAGGAGGGACGGGACCTGATCCTGGGAGGAATCCGGATTCCTTACGAGAAGGGTCTGGACGGCCACTCAGACGCGGATGTACTCACTCATGCTGTGATGGATGCGCTGCTGGGAGCGGCGGCGCTGGGAGACATTGGCAGGCATTTTCCCGATACGGATCCCGAATATCTGGGCATTTCCAGCATTAAGCTGCTTGAGCAGGTCGAAAGGATGCTCAGGGAGCGTGGATATGTCCTTGGAAATCTTGACGCGACAATCATTGCCCAGAAGCCGAAGCTTTCCCCTTATCTTGAACAGATGAGGAGTCTGATTGCCTTAACTCTTAAGACCGGGGTCGAAAATGTAAATATCAAGGCGACTACTGAGGAGGGACTGGGATTTACGGGAAGGCAGGAAGGGATTGCGGCTCAGGCGGTCTGCATTCTCTCAGGAGGAATAAAGCCATGAAAGTGTATAATACTCTGACAAGAAGAAAAGAAGAATTTGTGCCGATTGAGGAAGGGAAGGTCCGCATGTATGTCTGCGGACCTACGGTTTACAATCTGATTCATATCGGGAATGCCCGGCCGATGATCATTTTTGATACGGTCAGGAGATATTTTGAATACAAGGGCTATGAAGTCAATTATGTATCGAACTTCACGGATGTGGATGACAAGATTATCAGAAAAGCGATCGAGGAGGGAATCAGCTCCGAGGAGGTATCGACCCGTTATATTGAAGAATGCAGGAAGGACATGAAAGGGATGAATGTGCGCGCCGCCACTACTCATCCGCAGGCCACCCTGGAAATCGACGGGATGATTGAGATGATACAGACGCTGATTGACAAAGGATATGCCTATGTGGCGCAGGACGGGACTGTCTATTTCCGGGTCAAAAGGTTCAGCGGCTACGGAAAACTTTCCCATAAGAACCTTGATGATCTTCAGTCCGGATTTCGAAGCCTGCAGGTTTCCGGGGAGGAACAGAAGGAGGATCCTCTGGATTTCGTCCTCTGGAAGCCGAAAAAGGAAGGAGAACCCTACTGGGAGTCTCCCTGGTGTCAGGGACGTCCGGGCTGGCATATTGAGTGCTCTGTGATGTCCAGAAAATACCTGGGTGAACAGATCGATATTCACGCGGGCGGTGAGGATCTGATTTTCCCGCATCACGAGAATGAAATTGCACAGAGCGAGGCCTGCAACGGCAAGGAATTTGCCAGATATTGGATGCATAACGCTTTCCTGAATATCGATAACCATAAAATGTCCAAATCCCTGGGCAATTTCCGGACAGTCCGTGAAATTTCGGAACAGTATGATCTGCAGGTGCTCAGGTTTTTCATGCTGAATGCTCATTACCGGAGTCCTCTCAATTTCAGCGCGGAATTGATGGAGGCTTCAAAAAACGCTCTGGGAAGGATTGTCGAATGCGAGGAAAGGCTTACGGACCGGGCTGGTACGGGCGGCGCTCTGACGGAAGAGGAAGGCCGGCTGCTTAAGGAGGCTGAGGGATACACCTGCGCTTTTGAAAAGGCCATGGACGACGATTTTAATACAGCCGATGCCCTGGCAGCGGTTTTTGACCTGGTGCGTTTTTCCAACTCTCATGTGAACGAGACTTCCAGTGCTGCCTTTGCCGGGGCTTTAAGCGGGCAGCTTTTGAAGCTTTGCGATGTTCTTGGCCTGCAGATTCAGCCCGCAAAAGAAATCCTGGATCAGGAGATCGAAGCGCTGATTGAAGAAAGACAGGCGGCGAGAAAAGCCAGAGATTTTGCCCGGGCGGATGAAATCCGCGATGAACTGCAAAAGAAGGGGATTTATCTGAAGGACACCCGTGAAGGAGTAAAATGGCAGAGGATATAATATGGGGCGGGACCTTCGCTCAGATTTTCCGGCTTACCCCCCAGGATCTTCGGACATATTCTCCGCTGGCTCTTGCCTATGTAGGCGACGCGGTTTATGAGATGGTGATCCGGACCATGCTTGTCAGCAGGGGAAACTCCCCGGTGAACCAGCTTCACCGCAAGGCGACACAGCTGGTGAAAGCCAGTGCCCAGGCGGAGCTGATCCGAAAGCTTGAGCCCTTTCTGAACGAAGAAGAAAGAGCGGTTTACCGCAGAGGAAGGAATGCCCATTCCCCGACCATGGCCAAGCACGCGACCATGTCGGACTATCGTCACGCAACAGGCTTTGAAGCCCTGATCGGGTATCTGTACCTTGGCGGAAGGGAAAAGAGAATGCTGGAGCTGATCCGGCAGGCACTTGATCCCTTGCCGGAAGGAAAGAAAAAGGAGAATGCCGATGCCGAGTGAAATGATCGGAGGACGGAATGCCGTGAATGAGGCTTTACGCTCCGGAAAAACAATCGATAAGCTGTTTGTCCAGGACGGCTGTGAGGATGGTCCGGTAAGGTCGATACTTGCAAAAGCAAGAAAAAATGACGCAGTCATCCGCTTTGTCCCCAGGGAAAGGCTGGATCAGCTTGCCGGGGGGCTGAATCACCAGGGTGTGCTGGCTCAGGTGGCGGCATATGGATATGCAAGCCTGGAAGATATTCTGGATGTGGCAGCCGGTAAGGGTGAACCTCCTTTTCTGATTCTCCTTGATGAGATTGAGGATCCCCACAATCTTGGCGCGATTATCCGTACTGCTAATCTGGCCGGGGCCCATGGGGTCGTGATTCCGGCGCGAAGAAGCGCCGGTCTGACCGCAGTGGCGGCAAAAACCTCTGCAGGTGCCCTGAACTATACTCCGGTAGCCAAGGTGGCCAATCTCTCCAGAACCATCGATGAACTGAAGACCAGAGGGATCTGGTTTGTCTGCGCGGACATGGACGGGGAGCCCATGTACTCAGTTGACATGCGGGGACCTGTAGGTCTGGTGATCGGGAATGAAGGGAAGGGGGTCAGCCGGCTGGTCCGGGAAAAATGTGATTTTACCGCGTCTATCCCTGTAAGAGGGGAGATTGACTCCCTTAATGCATCTGTAGCTGCCGGAGTCCTGTGCTATGAGGTGCTTCGCCAGAGATTTGGATATGGGAAATGAAGTATGATGATTACAGCGATGAAGAGCTGCTCCGGCTTTATCGTGAAGACCGGGACGGACAAATCCCCGACTATCTGCTTGAAAAATACAAAGGCCTTGTCCGGAAAAAAGCAAGAGCTGTCTTTCTGGCGGGAGGTGACGTTGACGACCTGATCCAGGAGGGGATGATCGGCCTTTTCAAAGCGATCCGGGATTATCAGGAAGACAGGCAGGCTTCCTTTGCGACTTTTGCAGGTCTGTGCATTGACCGTCAGCTCTATCACGCGGTACAAAAGTCCAACCGCCTGAAAAATCTTCCTCTCAATACATACATTTCTCTCACAGGGGAGGACGACCTTGTGGCCGGGCTCAGCCGGACAAGTGATAATCCGGAGGCGATTGTGATCGCGCGGGAGGAGCAGAAGGATCTGGAGCGTCAGATCGAAAAAATCTTAAGCCCTATGGAGAAAAAGGTTCTTTCGCGGTATCTGTCCGGGGAGAATTACGCGCAGATCGGTGAGGCTCTGGAGAAACCGGTGAAATCCATAGACAATACGATTCAACGGATCCGCAGGAAGGTACGTCTGCTGTCGTGAGGAGCCGGACTGCTGTTTCGGGCAGCAAAGCGGCGGATTACGGGACGGATCAGACTGACCCGACAGACCTGACCGGTGATTACAGATGAGGAGAAGCAGATGAGAAAACAGAATTATGTCCTGACCGCCTTTATTGTCCTGCTTCTGGTTACACTGTTCGTGAGAATTTACCGTGACGGGAGGGAAGAGGAAGAGCTTTTGTCAAGGTACGAAAGAGCAATGAATCACGAGCAAGCTGTGTCCGGCAGAAAACCTGCCCTGGAAAACAGAATGTCACTTGCAGGTCATGGAGCGGGTGTTCCTGCGGACGGCTGTCTGGGACTGCATTATACTGCCCAGGTAAACGGAGTTCCGATTTATTATGAGAGAGCAGGACAGGGAAAACCCATCATATTGCTTCATGAAAACGGAGGAAGTCATCTGTCCTTTGCAACGATGATCCGGCAGCTTGCGGCGGGAGGGTATGAGGTGTTTGCCATAGACAGCCGCGGGCAGGGAGTCAATCCTCCTCTTCCGGAATATCATTATTCGGATATGGCGGAGGATGTCTATAATCTGATCCTGGAATGGAACCTGAATTCTCCCTTCGTATACGGATGGAGCGACGGCGGGATTACCGGACTGCTGCTGTGTCTGAACCATCCTGGCTGCGTCAGGGCGCTGGCTGTAAGCGGCATCAATTTATATCCGGAGGGACTGGATTCTTCGTTCCTGACACCCTTAAAGCTCAGCAATGCGTTATTGAATGATCCTCTCACGCAGATGATCCTTGACGAACCGATGATTGATCCGGAGAATCTGTCCAGACTCAGGATTCCGGTTCTCCTCACCGCGGGAGAAAATGATATTGTCCGTCCCGAGCACACCTGGATGATTGCCAGCAGCATTCCGGACTGCCGCCTGAAGATTGTGGAAGGAGAAAGCCACAGCAGTTATATTGTGGACAGTCAGATCATGGGCTCTTTACTCATCGATTTTCTGGATGATCTTTGAGAAAAGTGTTATAATGCTTGACGAGACGGAGATTACTAGGTAAAGTAAACGGATAAAGGGGAAGCCTTTAGGAAAAGATGATGAGATAGGAGAGTAATCATGTCTGGACATTCGAAATTCGCCAATATCAAACACAAAAAAGAAAAAAATGACGCAAAAAAAGGGAAGGTTTTTACGATCATTGGCCGTGAGATTGTTATGGCTGTAAAGGCCGGAGGACCGGATCCCAATAATAACAGTAAGCTCAGAGATGTCATCGCCAAGGCCAAGGCGGCGAACATGCCAAACGATACCATCGACCGCGGAATCAAAAAAGCCGCAGGCGCAGACAATGCGGACAGTTATGAAAGAGCGGTTTACGAAGGATATGGACCGGGTGGTGTGGCGATTATCGTCGAAACCCTGACCGACAACAAAAACAGAACGGCCAGTAATGTACGGAATGCTTTTACCAAAGGAAACGGAAACATCGGTACCCCTGGCTGCGTTTCGTTTATGTTCGACCAGAAGGGACAGATCGTTGTAGACAAGGAAGAATGCGAGATGGATTCCGATGAGGTCATGATGGCTGCGCTGGATGCCGGCGCGGAGGATTTCAGTGAGGAAGAGGACAGCTATGAGATCCTGACGCCTCCGGATGACCTTGGGGCGGTAAGGGAAGCTCTCGAGGCCGCCGGCATCCCGCTTGTGGAAGCCCAGGTGGCCATGATTCCGCAGAATTATGTCGATCTGTCCGATGAGAAGGCTGTCCGCGATCTGCAGAAAACTCTGGATCTTCTCGATGACGATGACGATGTTACGGATGTCTGGCATAACTGGTCCGAATAATAAGGAAGCAGACTACGCGGTTTCAGCCGGCTAAGTTTTCTGGTGTCTGTTCAGCTTGACAGAACAGGTACGGTATTTCGAAGGAGGGTTTTATGTACAGGATTTTAAAAGCGGATATGCTTGCCTCAAACATCTACCGGATGGATGTTGAGGCACCGCGGGTGGCAAAACGGGCGTTGCCTGGACAGTTTGTTATTGTAAAGGTCGATGAATACAGCGAGAGAATTCCGTTGACGATCTGTGATTATGACAGTGAGAAGGGCATAGTTACCATTGTGTTTCAGCCGGTAGGCGCTTCCACTTTACGGATGACAAAGCTGAAAACAGGTGATGGCTTTATGGACTTTGTCGGACCGCTCGGACGTCCTTCGGATCTGACCCTGGAAAATCCTGAAGAGCTGAAAAAGAAAAAAATCGTTTTTGTCGGCGGTGGTGTAGGGACTGCTCCTGTTTATCCGCAGCTGAAATGGCTCCATGAGCATGGAGTAGAAGCTGACGCGATTATCGGAGCCAGGAACAAGGATCTCATTATTTTAGAGAAGGAAATGAGCGAAGTTTCCAATCTCTATCTGACAACCGATGACGGTTCTTATATCCGTAAAGGAATGGGGACCGATGTTCTCCGCGATCTTGTGCAGAACCAGGGAAAGAAATATGATCTGTGTATTGCCATCGGTCCGATGATTATGATGAAATTTGTCTGCCTTCTGACAAAGGAGCTTGGAATTCCCACGGTTGTCAGCATGAACCCGATTATGGTGGACGGTACCGGTATGTGCGGCGCCTGCCGTCTCGTGGTGGGAGACGAAGTAAAATTTGCCTGTGTTGACGGACCGGAGTTTGACGGGCATAAGGTGGATTTTGATCTTGCCATGAAACGGATGCAGATGTACAGGACAGAGGAAGGCCGTAAGAAACTCGAGTATGAGGAGGGTGATACGCACCATGGCGGCTGCGGTTTGTGCGGAGGTGAAAAATAATGGGAGATGTTCTGAAGAAGGTTCCGGTAAGGGAACAGGATCCGAAGGTCCGCGCGGCAAATTTTGAGGAAGTCTGTCTCGGCTACAACCAGGAAGAAGCGGTTGAGGAAGCTGCACGTTGTCTGAACTGTAAAAATCCCAGATGTGTGGCAGGATGTCCGGTTTCCATCAACATACCCGGTTTTATCAATGAGGTGAAAAACGGAGATTTCGAAAAAGCTTATCAGATCATCAGCGAATCCAGCTCTCTTCCGGCTGTGTGCGGCCGGGTCTGCCCTCAGGAGACTCAATGCGAAGGGCAGTGTGTGCGCGGGATAAAGGGAGAACCGGTATCGATCGGAAAGCTGGAGCGTTTTGTCGCGGACTGGGCCAAAGAAAACGGAATAAAGCCCAGACCTGCCAGCGGGAAAAACGGACACAAGGTAGCCGTGATCGGATCTGGCCCGGCAGGCCTGACCTGTGCGGGAGACCTTGCCAGAATGGGATATGA
>CACZQU010000086.1 GCA_902783305.1 uncultured Lachnospiraceae bacterium
AAATACCGTAACCGTGCGGAGCTGGAACGGAAGAGTGCACAGCGTGAGCAGCGGCGAATCCGCTTCCGGAAGGATGGTTTATGTGACACAATCCGGAACCGTATACCATCGAAACCTGGGATGCCGCTATCTGAACCTTTCTGTGACCAGCATCCCGGCATCCGCGCTTTCTACCCGCAAAAACGGGTATGGTGCTTCTTATGAGCCTTGTGAACTATGCGTTTCTTCAGGTTTTCCTGCCGGAATGGTCTATATTACCACCAAAGGAAACCGGTACCACAACAACCCCAACTGTTCCTCGCTCAAACGCTCTGTCAGGATCGTGAGAGAATCGGATGTAGGAGGAATGCGGGCATGCAGCAGCTGTGGATTTTCATGAAGACCGGGCCGGATCATCATGTCCTGAGATTCCAGGGAAAAAACAGTTGTTTCTCCTGGGATATGCAGAAGGATGGAACATCGGGGGAAAAACAATGCATCATTTGCAGCTTCGACATTTTGTTGCCTTGATCGTGCTTTGCTGCAACACCTGGACGGATCTCAGAAAAAAGGAAATCCAGCTGCCCATCACCCTGACGGCCGGACTGTTTGGCTTCCTCCTTGCCGTGAAGACGAAAGACGTGAATCTGATTTATCTTGCCGGTTTCGCTGTAGGAGGCCTTCTTGCCTGCTTCAGCATGCTTACCTGCGGGTCTGTAGGGCTTGGAGATGCCATTCTCCTGATCAGTACAGCTGCGCTGCTGCCCTGGGACAGCGTTCTGACTTCTTTCACGGCAGCCCTTGTACTCAGCGCCTTGTATTCGTTGTTTCTCCTGGTCATCCGGCATAAAGACAGAAAAACGGGGATCGCGTTTGTCCCCTTTCTTCTGGCAGGATATCTGCTTTGCTATGCCCCTTTTCTTTTCAAGGCTGTCCTGTCAGAAGACCAGCTGATTCTGTTCAGTCACAAGCTCCTTCATTTCTGATTCAGGAGGAAAATGTCATGCGGATAAAGAAAACCGGGATTTTACGTCAGAATACCTTTTTTACTGTTCCGAAGGAAGGGGAGAAGGAAGACAGACAGCGGGGTCTTTGGCGGATGTCCGGGAGCTGTTCAGGCACTGCGGCAGGCAGATGCAGACAAGGGAGCTTCACGGTAGAGGCCTCACTTCTCATGCCGGTGATTTTACTGGTGATTTTTGGTGTCCTGACTCTTTTTTTTCATGTCCACAACCGGGCCTGGCTGACAGCCGCCGCCTACGAATCTGCCCTGAGCGGAAGCATCGCCGGTTATACCAGTGAGGCAGGAGCCTATGCGGATGCTATGCTTAAGAGCCGCTTTCTTACCGGTTCAGGATTTATGAGCACAGACAGTCTGCAGACCAGTACCTCGGTGGGATTGACGGTCAAAGTCACTTATTCCGTGGATACTGTCGGAGTATTGGGTAATCTGCGCTGGCCGATAAAGGTTGAAGGAGAAGCTCCGATTCTGCGGCCTGTTCCCTGGATCCGGATCCTCAAATCCGGGAAAGAGATTCTCAGCGGCGGATGACCAGGAGGAGGAAAGATGACAGAACTGAACGCACAGTATAAACGGGATATGGATCAGAACTATCTGCTCCTTCCTGTTGACAATAACCTGAATACCGATGCCTATCCATTCCGCATGCTTGTTTCCAATATTGTTCCGGGGCTCCTGAAATGCCGGGTTACCCATGTGGACGGAATGCGGAAGGTCTGTTATGAGATCACCTCGAAACAGCCGGTTTCAGCACTGTTTGACCACCGGCAGGTCAGCTGCCCGGATCTGATGACTTTGTTTGGCGGTCTGATCCGGATGCTGGAAGCTGCAGCCGAATATCTGATCAACCCTTCCATGCTCGTTCTTCTTCCGGATTTTATTTTTGTGGACACGAAGCGGAAAGAGGTCAGCTTCTGCCTGCTGCCAGGCTATGACACAGAAATCCGGGATCAGTTCCGCGCTTTTACGGAATACCTCCTGCCCAGACTGGATCACGAGGATTCGAGAGCCGTCATGCTCGGATATGGTCTATACCGTCAGGCTTTACAGGATGCCTTCCGGCTGGAGAATATCAAGGAAACTCTTTACCGGAACCCCGAGGTGCAGGCGGATGACCCACCGAAACCGGAATCCGGGAGCTCTTCTCCCGTTTCAGATTCACGTGGTCAGACGGATCCCTCTTCCGGCCAGGAAAATCTTCCCACACCTGATTTTTCCTGGACGGAGGAAAGCATATCCCCTGACCAGGCAGCTGATGTCATAAGCAGGAGGGATCAGAAAGAGAAGGCAGGGAAAGAGGCAAAAGGAGGCTTCCTCTCCTTCCTTCTGTCTTTCCTTCTTCCTATGGCCCTGTCCGTCTGCCTTTTTCTGGGTCTGACCCTCGCAAAACAGTATGAGGTTATCCCGCAGATTTCAACGGAAACCATCCTGTTTTTTGCGGTTGTCATGCTTGCCGCAGGTGTTTTTGCAGCCCGGCTGCTTTCTGCCGGGAGTAAGGCTGTCAGGGAAAAGTCCGCAGAGGAAGAAGCCGCTCCTTTTCCCCCATTTGCGCAGGAACCTTCTCTGGCTCTGAACCAGGAATACGAAGAAAAAGCCGCAGCTGCCGATGAGAGAGAAAAACCGCCGTCCACCCCGAGGCTGAAGGTGACAGAGTATGCGGAGAATGAGGACTATGGAGAAACCATCACCCTGAACTCCGCACTGGTAAAAGGGCCGGCCAGTCTTGTAAGCCGGGAGCCCGGAGAACTGGCGCCGGTTTATCTGTCAGAGGAAATCGTCATTCTGGGAAAAATGCCGAATGCGGCGGATATTGTGATTCCTGTTCCTACTGTCAGCCGGATCCACGCAAAAATCCGGCACAGGGAGGACGGATACTATCTTTCCGATCTCAATTCCAGGAACGGTACCAGCGTCAACGGAAAAATGCTGGAGGCCAATGAGGAATATCTGCTGCATGATCAGGACGAAGTAGACCTTGGGCAGGCACGATACCTTTTTCTGGATCCTTCGGCATCTGTCTGATGCGCATATTTTC
>CACZQU010000087.1 GCA_902783305.1 uncultured Lachnospiraceae bacterium
AGCCTGAACGATGACATGCTTGCCGGCTTTGAAGGCCTCGTCGACCTTGCCGATCTCGGAGTGCTCCATCAGAGCTCCGGTCGGACAGACATTGACGCACTGTCCGCACTGGATACAGGGAGACTCAGCAAAGCTCTTGTTCTGGGCAGGAGAAACGAAGGTACGGAAGCCCCTGTTTTCATAGCCGAGGATTCCGATCCCGTGAGCGTTCTGACATCTGGCAATACATCTGCCGCAAAGGATACACTTGGAGGTATCTCTGACAAGAGCAGGAGCGAGCTGGTCGATGAAGGTCTCGGAATGGACACCGTTATAGGCACCTTCGCGCGCGCCGGTAAAGCTCGCGACATGAAGCAGTTCGCATTTTCCGTTTTTCTCGCACTGCTGGCAGTTCTGGTTGTGGTTGGAAAGAAGCAGCTCCACACTTCTCCTGCGGGCCTCAAGGGCGGCGGGAGTATTGATGCGGATCTCCATCCCGTCAGCGACAGGATAGACGCAGCTGGCGACAAGACCTCTTGCGCCGGTGGCCTCTACGAGACAGACACGGCATGAACCGATATTACATTCCCCATGATTGAAGGTACAGAGGGAAGGGATCTCATATCCGCAGGCTTTTGCCGCTTCAAGGATCGTCAGGCCGCTTTCGACCTGGTAAGGAATTCCTTCGATTTTAATATTAATCAATGACATGCTTTTCCCTCCTCTCACCTTTTATCGATCGCGTTCATACGGCAGGAGCTTATGCAGGCGCCGCATTTGACACACTTGGAAGAATCGATCTTGAAGGATGCAAGTTTATGTTTCGGAGCGATATAATCCGTGCGGGTGATGCATTCAGCCGGGCAGCCCTTTGCGCACTTGCCGCAGCCGATACATTTATCGGGATCGATGTAGTATTCCATCAGCTTCTTGCAGACATGAGCCGGGCATTTCTTGTCAACGATATGGGCAATATATTCGTCTCTGAAATGCCTTACGGTGGAATTGACCGGATTGGCGGAGGTCTGACCCAGAGCGCACAGAGAATTCTTCTGAACGGTGTCGCTCAGCTCCTCCAGCTCTTTCAGGTCATCCATGGTGCCTCTGCCTTCCGTGATCTTGGTCAGGATCTCGAGAATACGTTTCGTGCCGATACGGCAGGGTGTACATTTACCGCAGGATTCATCGCAGATGAATTCCATATAGAATTTCGCGACATCGACCATGCAGTTGTCTTCATCCATGACGATAGCTCCGCCGGATCCCATCATGGATCCCTTGGCGACCAGGTTGTCAAAGTCGATCGGCTCATCCAGGAATTCCTCGGTGAGACATCCGCCGGAAGGTCCGCCGGTCTGGATGGCTTTGAACTTCTTGCCGTCCGGGATACCGCCGCCGATATCATAAATCAGCTCGCGGAGAGTGGTGCCCATCGGAACCTCTACCAGGCCGACATTGTTGACTTTTCCGCCAAGAGCGAAGACCTTGGTTCCTTTGGAGCGCTCGGTGCCGACTTTGGCGAATTCGGCAGCGCCTTCCCTGAGGATGAAGGGAACACAGGCGAGTGTTTCCACGTTGTTAATGATCGTAGGCTGATCCCACAGTCCCTTGACTGCAGGGAACGGAGGTCTGGGTCTCGGCATACCGCGCTTGCCCATGATGGAGTTGAGCAGTGCAGTCTCTTCACCGCAGACGAACGCGCCTGCACCCAGTCTCAGATGGCAGTCGAAGCTGAAGCCGCTTCCGAGAATATTCTCTCCCAGAAGGCCTGCTTCCTTGGCCTGGGCAATGGCGATCTTCAGACGGTTTACAGCGATAGGATACTCCGCGCGGACATAGAAATATCCGTTCTGGGCTCCGATCGCGTAGCCGGCGATCATCATTCCTTCGATAACGGCAAGGGGATTTCCTTCAAGGATACTACGATCCATGAAAGCGCCCGGGTCGCCCTCATCACCGTTGCAGACGACGTATTTCTCATCACTCTGGCTGTTGTAAGCAAACTGCCATTTCCTGCCGGTGGGGAATCCGGCGCCGCCGCGGCCGCGAAGACCTGAAGCGAGCATTTCGTCAATGACCTCCTGCTGGGTCATGGAGAGGGCACGCTTCAGTCCCTGGAAAGCACCCATACCAAGGGCTTCGTTGATATCCTCCGGATTGATGACGCCGCAGCCATGAAGCGCGACACGACGCTGTTTTTTGTAGAAATTGATGTCGTCCTGTTTGGAAACCTTGACATCGGTTCCCGGCTCCACATAAAGGAGTCTCTCGACAACCTTTCCTTCCATGATGTCGGAGGTGACAATCTCCTCTACGTCATCAATGGAGACGAGACGATAAAGGGTATCCTCCGGGTAAATCTTGACAAATGGTCCCTGAGAGCAGAAACCAAAGCAGCCGACCATGTTGACGGAGGCAAGATCCTGCACTCCCTTAGCCGCCATGACTTCATGGAACTTCTCCGTGATTTCTTTTGAATGATTGGAAAGACATCCGGTACCGCCGCACAGGACGATATGCCTTTTTCCGTCTTTTCCGGTCAGCTTGTCATCGAAGGCTTTTGTGCGTTCTTCGATTTTCTGGTTAAGATTCTCGACCGTTGCGATCATGCTCACACCTCTTTTCTGTGCTTATCAGGCACTCTTATATTTCGCGATCACTTCAGGAACCTGGGAGGCGGTCATCTTGGGATAAACCGTCCCGTTGATGGTGACTTCCGGGGCAATCCCGCAGGCTCCGATGCAGCGGAGCGCGTCCAGCGTGAACAGGCCGTCTTCGGATGTCTCGCCGGGTGCGATTTTGAGGATCTCCGAGAATTTGTCAATCACCTGCTGCCCGCCTTTGACATAACATGCTGTGCCTAGACAGCAGCCAATGACATATTTTCCCTTCGGTGTAAGGGAGAAGAAGGAGTAAAAGGTTACAACGCCGTAGATCTCTGAAACCGGGATACCCGTCTCCTCAGAGACAACCTCCTGAACCTCCAGCGGAATATATCCATATTCATTCTGAATGTCCTCGAGGATGATCATCAGAGGGGTTTTTTCGTCGGTATACCGATGGCATATTTCTCTGATTTTGAGCTCAGCGGCTTCGTTCAGTTTCCCCATAGTGAAACACCTCCTGTTTTCTGAATACAAAACTGATACTACCGAAAAAACGCACTCCAGGCAAAAAAATGTCAGATTCGGACATAATTAGCTGCCTGAAACATAAGTTAGATACAAAGTGTTACGGCGTACGATAGATTCCCGATGATTATACCTCATATGTGATAAAAATTCCACATATTTGTGATGTTTTTTCTCTGTTTTTTCTCCAACCGTTACAGTTCACAGGCTGTATTTTCCCATGCATTGTGCTGCAGTTAAACTTTGAATAGTAACTGACAAGAACCTGATGAGCTGCGCAGCATCAAAAACCTTTGACATTTCTTTTGGGTTTGTTTAAACTATTGTTTGCCGATGCTGCAGTACGGCTGCAATCTACACAAAAGCGGTTTTTCATGGTTGGGTTATGGAGTTCAGATCCGGAAACCATATGGTTTTGGGGTTTGGGGGATTTCAGTTACTGAACAAAACGGCAGCCGGCCGGCAGCACTGAAGCGTCGGAAAAAGGAGACTGCAATGAGACCAGATCCGGCAGCTTCAGGCTTTCTGGTATGACATGGTTAACAAATGAATGCGGCGCAGATATCCATGGCTCCACCCGCGGAAAACCCGCAGGAGAGTATGATTTTTACGCCGGATTCATGAATCGGTTTACTTATAGTAAACGCATAAATTAATGCGCATTACTATAACAATGCCCGCGGCTGCTTGCCGCTTTGGCGGCGTACAGCCATGTGCAGGTAAACGAATAAAATGCGGGCATTTCATTCGTTTATTTACTCAAAACTTACGTTTGACAGAAACTTGTCTGCTCAGATATTCTTCACCTGCAGGGGGAAGCGGAACGGCTGTCCTTCAGCCCGTTCCCTATGGTCTTCGCCTTACAGGCAAAGGGAAAGGGGATGGCTTATGGATAGTTTATTTGCCTATATTGAAGATCCGATTTCGATCCGCCTGCTGCAGACCCTGTCCGAACTGATGGAAAAGACAGAAATAGACGGGATATCCACTTCCAGCCTGATCCTCAAATCCGGCGTGGGAAGGACAACTTTTTACCGGAAGTACAGAAATAAATACGACTTCCTGAATCAATGCTACCAGAAGCTCCTGGACAATACCATTTGTCAGGTATCGAAGGGGTTATCCTTCAAGAAGAGCTTTTACCGCCTGTATCATGTTCTGGAATCTGATCCCGTTTTTTTTCGCAATGCCCTGTCTTCCCATCATCCGGACGGACTGCTCCAGTATATCAAGGATCAGTTTTATGCTGCTTTGTCGTACCTTTTTAAAACGGACGGCATTACTGTCATGTCTGAGGCTCAGCAGCTGGGGCTGAGGGGATATATTGCCGGCACCATGGAAATAACCTGCCACTGGGTCACCAATCCTGAGGTTTCGGTGGAAGAACTATTCCGGGTAATCTTTGACCTCATGCCGTATGAGCTTCAGTTCCGGGTGGCGATGTACTATATATGATTGCAGTGCAAAATGACTCCTACGGATTGTTCCGCGCTTCGCGCTCCCACAATCCTGCCCCTATATTCGTATTCCATGG
>CACZQU010000088.1 GCA_902783305.1 uncultured Lachnospiraceae bacterium
ATTCCGGGAATTCTATTCTGATTATATCATAACGAGGAAAAAAGAAATGCTCATTTCAGAAAAAATCTGATGTCCATCGCGTGGCTTTACGGGTAATCCGTGAAAAGCAGTAAGCCCCGTCTGCTTGCTTTCTTTTTCGATTTCTGCTATTCTGTCTGCAGTATAATCCATATTTTCCATATGAATGGTAATGATTTTGTCTGACACGCAATATTCTCCGTCGTGTCTGAAAACAATGAGAAAAGACTGCCGCGTGCACAGAAGAATCTTCAGGAGCTGTGATTACAGCTTCTCTGGATCTGTCCCTGTATTGAAAAAGGAGAAAGCATGGTTCCCAAAATAGTGTTCAGCGATGTGGACGGTACTCTTCTGGACAGCAGACACAGAATTTTGCCAGGTACCATATACGCGATTCATGAACTCCAGAAAAAGGGTATTCCTTTTGTGATCATTTCCGCCAGAAGTCCTTCCGGGGTCAGGCCGATCCTCCAGGAAAATCATTTTGCCTGCCCGGTCATCTGCTATAGCGGGGCTTTGATCCTGGACGAGGACGGGAAGGTTCTGTATTCCGATGGTTTTTCCCCCGAAACAGCCGGTGAGCTGATCCGGTTCATTGAAGACCGTCAGTTTGACTGTACATGGAACCTTTATTCCATGGACAACTGGATTGTCAAAGACATTTCGGATGAACGCGTCAGGCGGGAGGAGGAAATCGTCCATGCCAGGGCAGCAGCCGGAAGCGTATCTTCCTTGTCACCTGACGCAAAAGTGGGGAAGCTTCTGTGCATGTGTAATCCCGGAAAAATCCTGGAAATTGAGCAATCCGTCCGGGATGCCTTCCCGGCTATGTCCATAGCCCGCTCCTCGGATACCTTGCTGGAGATCATGCAGGAGGGCATTACGAAAAGGACTGGTGTTCTTACGCTCTGTCGTCTGTGGAATATCCCTGTGGAAAGCACGCTCGCTTTTGGGGATCACTATAATGACCTTGAAATGCTGGAGACGGTGGCACAGCCTTTCCTTATGGGAAATGCTCCCCGGGAGCTCAAGGACAGGTTTGCTTTTGTGACGGCAGGGAACGATGACGAAGGGATTTATAAGGCTTTGGCCGGGATGGGAATTATCGCTCCACTGGACTGAAAAGGAATTCAGCCGGAAAGAATGCGTTTATCCTGTGATTCCCCTGACTGCCCCGATATCTCTGAGGATATCCGGCAGAACCTCCGACTCCTCCGAGAACAAAGTGACGTATCCCTTCAGGGAATCTGCCTTGATCTTCAGGCTGCGGGAATGGACATTGACATAGGTTCGGCATTCATACCGGGCATTTCTGGCTTCCTGGATCATGTTTGTTCCGGCGCTGTTTCCGTCGAGGGCCAGCAGAACGGAGGTTCTTCTTTTGAAAATCTCATAGGAAAAGCTTTTGTACAGACCCATCGGAGATGATTCGATGGATACACGGATCCGCACCCCGCTTTCCTTCAGCTCTCTGGCATTTCTGCGGGTGATCAGCGTGGGGATGAAGGCAAAGATCCGGAATTTTCCCTGATGCTTTTCCCGGTTCTGTTCCACGAGGTACTGTTCATACCCCTTCAGGCGGTATCCGATGACAAAAAAGACCCTGTCAGGATCTGCTTTCTCCAGGATGCCGTCAATCAGGCGTTTTCCGTATTCTCCGACCAAAGTGACATGAGAGTCGCTGTTGAAGCTTCCGCCGGCCACGACTACCGGCATCCCCTCCGGGGGCAGTTCAAGGATCTGATCGCTGAGGACGTTTACGGACATCAGCTTGCTGCCGCTGAGAAAGGATCCGCATTCTCTTTTCCTGCAGTCCGCGATCCGATCCAGATAATAGGCTTTCACGGCGCCGGGATCATCGGCTTCCCCGCTCTGGCCTTTCCGGAAACGGTCAAGGCTAAGTCTCCATTTCTCCTGCTTTCTGTGGAAGCTTTCCAGGCTGCTGTGCAGGATGCGCTCCTCGCAGCTGCGCATTTTCAGCATGTCCCCGGGGGAAAGCCGCAGCAGCTTTTCCAGGGACAGCTGCTCATCGATGGAATCCGTGCCATACAAAGCGCCGCCGTCCGTCCCCTGGACACAATCCACTCCTGCGTCCAGGTAGGTCCGAAGGGGATGGCTGCGAAGGGAGGTCAGGTTGTTCAGCCGTACATTGGAGGTGATCTGGAATTCAAGGACCACATGCTGATCCCGCAGCTCCTGGAGAAGTGCTTTTCCTTTCCGTGACCGCAGATTGGCGGTATATAATCCATGCCCGATCCGCATATAGGGCATCGGCTGTCCTTCGGCCAGAGAGCGCCGCACGCAGGCAATACTGTTTGCGACATTGTCCCGGAGACTGTCATTTTCTCCCGCATGAATGCGGACAGCGAAGGAGGGATGTCCGGAGGCGATATGGACGATTTCGCGGATCACCTCCTGCAGCTCCCGGATGTCATTGATTTCCTCACCGATAATGTCCGCTCCTGCGACATAGGGATCTTCCGCAATGGCGGAAAGCACCTGCAGGTTTTCCCGGAAATAATCCCCTGAAACCACGTTGTCCTTGACGATGGTCAGGGCGATCCTGCGGATTGCGGCAATAAAACGGATCATCACTCCCGTTTCATGGTATACTGCAGGCAGAACCTGATGCGCCTGTGAAAGCATATCGGCGGCCTGAGGATCTTTTACCAGTGTGGTATCCGAGATTTCCAGATACCGGATCCCTTGTGAGGCATTGCTCCTGGCAATCCACAGCAGCTTGTCCTGAAACAGCGTATTGCTTTTGTATACCGGATTATCCTTATCCCGAAGCATCTGCCGGATCAGATCGATGAGATCCTGGTCCGGAAGCCTGTCGATCCCGGTCAGGAGGATCTTCTGGTCATGCGCTGTGCCCTTGGTGAAAACATAACGGTACAGATAGACCTTCTCCAGATTGGTGAAGACCGCCTGGCCGTCCTTCAGGATCGACAGCGACGCGCGGATTTTCATGATGTTGTATTCTGCGTCTTCCGGATTCTGAAGGATCAGATCCGCAAAATTGATAAAGGTGTTGTCATCAATCCTCCGGGTCAGGTATTTTCCGGTGAGCCGGGAGCCTTCAAAGGTTTTTTCTACTGCTTTTCTGCGGGATTCCAGTTCCAGGGACTGTTCCCGGGTGCAGCGAAGGTGAAGCTTTTTTACATAATACAGAGGATAGCGGATCTGGTGCACGATGCCCAGGGCAATCAGGATATCCGGCTTCAGGTTCGCGTTCATATGGGTGTGCAGATCCGTCCGGAATTTGCATTCCTTCCGGATGAAGGTTTTGGTGATTGTTCTCGCCGCATCGAGGCGGTAATCCTTTGTCTGACTCATCAGGGTCTTTGAGATTGCCGGCACGGAGGCCTTCATTTCCACCGTTCCGTCCGGATAAATATTAGCCACTTTCGTGTTCCCGAGGCGGAAA
>CACZQU010000089.1 GCA_902783305.1 uncultured Lachnospiraceae bacterium
CGCCTTGCCTGGACGAATTTATCCTACGTCATCTGTGCAGGTTATTTATTCACAGCTCCTAAACGAAATAAATGCCTGCATTTTATTCGTTTACTTGCCCGCCAGCTGTTTTTTCCGGAAGAAATCTGATGTCCATCTGCACGAATCAGCGGCACATTGTTTCTTTCATACTATCACTTTTCACTGTTTATTTCAACGGCAATTCAAAAAGGCGAGGTTGTCTCTCCCTGAAACAATCCCGCCTTCCCTGACGCATCTGCTTTTCCCTGTTATTTTACCACAGCCTGTTTTGCGGCGCTCCACTCGCTGTACCAGTTGGAGCTCCCGACTTTTTTGAAGGAACGGATGCGGAAGCACATCTTTTTTCCGCTGTTTAATTTCTCAAACACAAAGGATTCCGTCTTTCCTCCGTTAACCGCCGCTTTTTTTACCCCGGAGCCAAATGCCTGATCCGCGCACGCCTGGATCTGATAACCGTCCGCCTGGGTATCTGCTGTCCATCCCAGGGTGACACTGCCGGTATCTTTGCCCGAAGCCGATTTCAGTGTGGTTTTTTTCAACGTGATTTTGAATGTCGTCTCGCCGCTCAGGTCTTTGTACTCGCCCTTTCCTTTTACGGTGATCGTCGCTTTCCCTACATTTTTATTGTTTTTATATGTCACGGTAAAGAATTTCGAGGTCAGACTTTTTCCTCTATAGGTCACCTTCACCGACGGAGTCCTTGCCTTCCCATTATATACGCAGGAAGAAACGCCGGCTTTTACCGTGAGCTTCCCTGTCTTTTTCCCGGCGGAGGAAGCAGCAGAGCCGGTATTTCCTTTCGTCACTCTGAAGGTGACCTTCCTGGTTCCGGTATATATCCCTTTTCCGGTAACCGTACAGGTGGCTGTACCTACCTTGGTATTTCCCGTGTATCTGACGGTATAATCCACATTCTTTTTCAGTCTGCTGCCGTTATAGGTAATCGTAAGAGACGGAGTAACCGCCTTACCGGTATATTTCTGATCCTTAACCGGATTGATTTTGCAGTCCTTCAGCGAACGGTTTCCGATCCCAAGCCAGGTCAGGATATCCCCTGCCGCTGAAGCACTGCCGTCATCCGGAAGGAAAGCGCCCAGATCCAGAGAACCCGGGTCCAGCTGTCCCAGTATATCTCCCAGGAATGAGCGGTCCCGGGATTCCTCCACAGGATCGGACTGATCAGCCTCAGGCAGCTGTACAGCAGGAGCTTGTGCCGAAACAGCTCCGGCAGGATTCAGGATCATGCCGGTCCACAGCGCAATCAGGACAATCCCTGCCATTCTTACTCTTCCGGTGAATATTCTACAGGTCATCTGCATACTCCTTTCCCTCCCGGGATCCATCCTCTGTCTCCTGTGCGGCAGGCAGAACCACCCGGATTCTGGTTCCCAGGTCCATCCGGGACAGAACCTCAAAGTGTCCATGATGTCTGTCCACGATCCACTTGGAAATCGAAAGCCCCAGTCCGGTTCCCGGATAGCTTCTCACTTCGTCCGAACGGTAAAACCGTTCAAACATCCCTTTTACGTCCTTCTCCTGCATGCCGATTCCTGTGTCCTGCACCTGCAGATAGACCATTCCCTCCGGCGTGCGGCCGCTCTCCAGAAGGATTTCGGAGCCCTGCGGGGTATATTTGGCCGCGTTATCCACGAGGATTCTTACCGCCTGCTTCAGCAGCTGCATATCGCCATTGACACGCAGCTGAGCACCGCTCTCCCTGAACCGGTAAATATGATGCTCATCAATCAGCAGGGACTCCTCGTAAATCTCCCTCATCAGCCTGTCGGGTGACAGAATCGTCATGGACAGCCTGGTGCTTCCGCTGTCCCCGCGGGCGAGAAAGAGGAGCTGTTCCACCAGATGCTCCATTCCCGTCGTTTCATTCTTTATGGCCGCAATCGACTCCTCCAGGATTCTCTCATCTGTCTTTCCCCACCGGTCCAGCATATTGGCATACCCCTTGATTACCGCGATGGGAGTGCGCAGCTCATGGGAAGCGTCATTGACGAAACGGGCCTGCTGGCGGTAGGTATCTCTCATCCTTTTGAGAAGATTGTTCATCGCAGCTTCTACACCGGACAGATCTGAATCTCCAAAGTTCAGCATTGTCTCCTCTCCCGGCGTAACATTCGCAATCGCGTCCTCGATGAGATGATACTTATCTTCAGAAAAGGAAAGCCTGCTGAGCTCATCTGCCCTGAGCGCAATCTCGTTGATCGGGGCGAGAATCCTGCGGATCTGTTCATGCTCCACAGACAGGCATACGATCCTGTACCCCACCTGGCAGATCAGCACAACCACCAGTCCTCCCAGCAGATAACCGGC
This sequence comes from uncultured Lachnospiraceae bacterium, assembly GCA_902783305.1. GTDB lineage: Bacteria > Bacillota > Clostridia > Lachnospirales > Lachnospiraceae > Blautia_A. The sequence continues at coordinate 2,347 of CACZQU010000089.1, forward strand.
GGCCGGCCACAGTCCTCTGTGAAGAAGAATCTTTCCGTTCTGGTCAGTGATCAGATAGGCAAGGCTCTTCAATCCATCCTTGCGCTCAAAGGAACGCTTTGCCGAGAAGGTCAGTGTTCCCAGTTCCCCGTATTCCAGCCCGATCAGCCATGCGGCAGCTATTGTGCAAAAGAAGAAAAGATCCGTAAGAAGCATGGAAGCAACCTTCTTTTTCAGCCAGTACAGATGCATTTTTTTGGTAATGGAAGACATACGGATCTGGCTGTCCGGCTCGGGTTTCTCCCTGAAATGTTTTTTTCGGGCGGTATTTTTTTCGTAAGACGAATCGGTAAAGCCAGATTCCTTTCTGCGGGTTTTCCGGCTATTTTTCATTCTGGATAACATATCCCACCCCGCGTACAGTACGGATCATTTTGACTCCGAAGGCTTCATCGATCTTTGACCGCAGAAAGCGGATATAGACATCCACCACATTCGTCTCTCCGACATAATCATATCCGCATACCTTTTCCAGAAGGATATCTCTCGTGAGAACGACATTCTGGTTCTCCAGAAGTACGCGGAGCATGGTAAACTCCCGGTTTGTCAGCAAGACCTCCTGGCCGCCGTATCTGACGACCCGGCTCTGGGGATTCAGGGTCAGCGCTCCCCATGTCAGAACCCCCTCCTCCTGGTTGTGTCCGGCTGAGGGCTGCAGGCTTCCCTGGCCGTGAAGCTTCAGCGCAACCCTTATTCTCGCCAGAAGCTCCTCAATGGCAAAGGGCTTCGTGATATAATCCACAGCACCTCCGTCCAGGCCTGCCACCTTGTCCATGACCGCATCCCGGGCTGTCAGCAGAATGCAGGGAACCGGCTTGTCCTTCTGCAGACGTCTGAGCACCTCAAGACCATTGAGTCCCGGAAGCATAATGTCCAGCAGGATCAGGTCAAAATCCTCCCGAAGTGCCATTTCCAGAGCTTCTCTTCCATTCCCGGATTTGGAAACCTCATATCCCTCATGCAGAAGCTCCAGCTCGACAAAACGGGCCAGCTTCTCCTCATCCTCCACGATCAGTATCCGTACACTCATGATGATATCACCTCTTCCCCAAACAGGCAAGCGCGGCGAAAACCATTCGCCGCGCATCCTATGACCGGGTTACCATTCACGGGCTGACCCTTCCCCGCGCGCGAGGGGAAGGGTTTTCCCGTTAAACCGTAATGCCGGATCATTTCCTGAACTCTTTTTTCACATCCTCCGCGATATCCCCGGCTTTCTCCATAAACTCGTTGGCTTTATCCATCTCATTCGTGCCAAAAAAGGAATACCTGAATCCAAAGAACAGACCGATAATCATCACAGGAATCACCAGCTTCCAGAAAAACAGAAGCAGAAGGAAAAAGACGACGCATGGCAGCACCACGATGGTCTGATCACCCTTCATCACCTGTATGGAATTCGTCCGGATCATCCGCCATGCCTTCCGGATAACCTTCCCCAGAGTCTGGCCAACCCTGGGTCCTGTCTGCTGTTGATAAACTTTGTCTTTCACTTTTACATAATCCTCCTGATCTTCATAGCTGGTGGAGTAAACACTTTTCTCCGGACGTCTGGTCTTACCCTGCCTCTCCAGAATCACAATCGCGTCCAGCAGGTCTCCGCCCGCTTCGTCAAGAGCCGTCTTTGCCTCTTCATAGGTCACATTCGCCCTTTCACGAAGCTTTTCCACTTTTTCGAGTTCTGTCATCATTTCCGTCCGCCTCCTTTGCAGGTTTTATTTTCCACGCCTTCTGATCCCGGAAAGGTTCCCCGCTTCCAGACCTGAAAAGCGGCCATTGTCCGGATTCCGGCTCCCGGAAAAGGTCGTTAACCTCAGCAACATTCATTACGGGACTTATGATATCATGAAAAAGGAATGCTGTCCTTGAAAGAAGATTAAAAAAACATTAAGAAAGAGGAAAGAATCCTCTCACCGGTCAAGGATTTCCAGAGCGGCTTTCACCTGATTGTCCATTTCCATGCCATTCTCCTCTTCAGCCCGGGAAAAAGGATCATATTCCACTTCCACATCCGGACTGATCCCCGTTCCGTGGATGTTGTTCCCGCCTGGTGTATAATACCGGGCTGTCGTCAGCTTTACGGCGCTGCCGTCGGAGAGAACACGGATCGTCTGTACAATTCCCTTCCCATAGGTTGTCGTCCCCACCAGGGTTCCGATCCCGTGATCCTGTACGGCTCCGGCAAATATCTCCGCCGCGCTGCCGGTATCCGAATCTACCAGCACGACAAGAGGCAGATCAAGAGCGTTTTCTCCGTCACACCTGATCTCCTCACGTTCACCGTTTCTGTCTTCTGTGTAGACAATCAACCCTTCCGGCAGAATCTGTCGAAGCACTTCACAGGAGGCATCCATCAGGCCGCCGGGATTTCCTCTTACATCGATGATCAGCTTTTCGGCGCCTGCCTTGCGCACTTCATCCATCGCCTCAGCAAACTGCTCTGCGGTCACTCCCGTAAACTCCGTGATCGCGATATATCCCACATTTCCTTCCAGCATCCAGTGACAGACCGAGGGAAAAACCACCTCTGCAGGTTCCAGAGTAAAATCCAGGTAATCCTCACCTCTGAGAATCTGTAAAGTGATTTCCTCCTCCGCATGGATCAGATCGCTGATCTCCCCAAGCTCCATCTCCGTCACGTCTTCCCCGTTCACGCTCAGGATCCAGTCCCCTGTCTTCAACCCCGCCCTCGAAGCCGCGCTGGAGTCGTACACATCCGAGATCTCCGCGTATCCGTCGACATTGCGCATCAGGGTGATCCCGATTCCGACATAGCTTCCTTCCGTGGAGATATCCTCCTCCTGATAATCCTGTGCGGTATAATACCGGGAATACGGATCGCCGAGTCCGTACACCAGCCCTGTATACAGTCCCTCCGCCAGATCCTCCTCATTTTTTTCCTCAAGATAGTACTCGTCGATCATCTTCTCAATGTACCTGAGCTTTTCCACATGAAAGGAATCCTTAAGCACACCGGGGAGCTGCCCTGCCCGATAACCTGCCGCCATGGCAGCTGCCGCAAGCGCGGCAAAGGCAAATCCGCATACCGCTCCTTTCCAAAAATGCCTGTTCATTTCTTATACCCTCAAGTGTTTCCGCGTGGTGAAAAAGCTTCCCAGAAGGCCTACCCCTACTCCGAGGCCAAGGCTGATCGGGAGCAATGTCTGGTACAGCTTCTCGATCGGGATAAAATTCACGGTTCCTTCAAGGACGCTGAAATGGGCAAGAATATAGGATACCGTCTCGCTGTACACAAAATACAAAGCTGCCATGGGGATGACGGCTCCCGCCAGACCCAGAAGGATTCCCTCCAGCACAAAGGGAGCGCGGACAAAGAAATCCGTCGCGCCGATATACTTCATGATGCCGATCTCCTCGCTGCGCACGGTGATGCCTACAGAGATGGTATTGCTGATCAGGAAAATGGCAATCAGCATCAAAATCGCGATAAGCACCATCGACACATAAGACATTGCCCGGTTGAAATTTCCCAGCGTGCTGGCAGCCTGCTCCGATTCGTTGACCTCCCGGACATGCTCCAGCCCTTCAATATATCGGACCAGCACCTTTGTATATTCGATATCATTCAGATAAACACGGTAATTGGAGGAATTGATCAGGGGGTTATCATCCTTGAAGCCCTCTGCCGCGTCCGAATCCCCGAAGTATGTTTTCTTCATTTTTTCCCAGGCATCCTGGGCGGATTCAAACTCGATACTGGATACCTCCGGTCTGGCCGCAATCAGGTTTCCCACTTCCCTCATCTCATCCTCGGTGGTTCCTTCCTGGAAAAATACCGTCACGGGAACTTCCTTTTCGATCGTCCTCGTCAGATACGACACATTGTTGACAATCGCGTAGAATACCCCGAACAGAAAGATACAGGCTGCCATGGTCATGATGGATGCCAGGGAAAACATCAGGTTTCTGCGGATATTTACAAAACCGGATTTCAGAAGATACCAAAGTGTACCAGGTCTCATACCAACCACTCCTTTCCGGAAGCCATATCAATAGTCTTCATAGTACTCCCCTTCATCCTCGTCATAGACAATCTGTCCATTCTGAATCATGACAACGCGTTTTCTCATCGTGTTCACGATTTCTTTGTTGTGAGTAACCACCAATACCGTCGTTCCGCGGTCATGAATCTGTTCAAGAAGGGTCATAATCTCCATCGAGGTTTTCGGGTCAAGGTTTCCTGTCGGCTCATCCGCGAGCAGGATATCCGGATGGTTTACCAGTGCTCTGGCTATGGCGACTCTCTGCTGTTCTCCTCCGGACAGCTCATCCGGCAGCGATTTGTATTTGCCCGCAAGTCCTACCTCCGTCAGCACCTCAGGCACGCGGCGGCGGATCACTCTGTTAGGACGATTGATCACCCGCTGCGCAAACGCGACATTCTCATACACATTGCGGTCCTTCAACAGACGGAAATCCTGAAATACCACACCCAGTCTTCTGCGGTATCGGGCGATCCTACGATGCTTCATCCCTTCCAGCTTCTCCCCGGCCACGACAATACTTCCTGACGTCACTTCCACTTCCCTGAGCAGAAGCTTGATCAGCGTTGATTTCCCGGAGCCGCTCGAGCCCACGACAAAAACAAATTCGCCTGGATCCACATGCAGATCGATGTGGCTCAGCGCAGGCATTCCTTTTCCATAGGTTTTGCTGACATCCATCAGGTCAATCATCGTAAAAACCCCCTTTTCCTCTGCCGACGAAACCGTTTCGTCAATATTCGGTCAGCATTGTCATTCTTGTGGTAATAAGTGATTATAGTGTAAAATGAATCCGGCTGTGAACAGCAACCCGTTAGTGAAACATAACAAGATGATATAAAAAGAATGGTTGCGAAATTGTTCATAATGTATTAAAATATCACAAAACAGGAAAGCCGGGTATACCCGGATGGCGCGTCAGCGCCGCACCCGATGGGTAAAAATTCAGTCTGCCTGACGTTTTACCCTTATCATCGCGTGCATATAGTGAGTGCCACTGGTTCATGATTGTCCGTGGAGATCATTCCGGTCAGGCTTTCTGACAAGCCGGACAGTCAGCCTTGAAAAAAGGGGGAGGAAGAAATGATATCAAACCAGGTCTTGCAAAATACACTGGAAGGTCTCAAGGAAATATCCCGTACCGAATTCTGTATAATCGATATCGATGGGAAAATGCTTGCGTCTACCTTCAATGATTTTGCTTTTCAGCAGTCCGACATCCAGGCATTCGCCGAATCCCAGGCTGACAGCCAGCTTGTGAAGGGATACCAGTATTTCAAAGTCTGTGACGATTATCAGCTTGAATATGTGCTCGTCGTACACGGCGAGGATGAAGACGCTTATATGGTAGGTAAGCTTGCCGCCTTCCAGCTTCAGAGCCTGATCGTCGCCTATAAGGAACGATTTGACAAGGACAGCTTTATTAAAAATCTCCTTCTGGACAACCTGCTCCTGGTCGATATCTACAACCGGGCAAAAAAGCTCCATATTGAGGCAGACGTAAGGAGGGTTGTCATGATCCTCGAGCTGGCGCAGGAGAGAGAGCACAGCTCAATCGAAAGCATCAAAAGCCTTTTCGGGGGAAAAAGCAAGGATTTCATCACCGCCGTGGACGAAAAGAGCATCATCATCGTCAAGGAGCTGGCGGAAGAGGAGGGCTACGAGGTCATGGAAGCCCTCGCGCAGACCGTCCTGGATGCCCTCGGCATGAACCGGGAGAGCGGAGTCCATGTGGCATACGGTACCATTGTCAACGAACTCAAGGAGGTCTCCCGTTCCTATAAAGAAGCCCGCATGGCTTTGGATGTCGGCAAGATCTTCTTCGCGGAAAAGGATGCCATCGCCTACAGCTCCCTCGGCATCGGCCGACTGATCTATCAGCTTCCGATTCCCCTGTGCAAAATGTTCATCAAGGAAATCTTCAGCGGCAAATCCCCGGATGATTTCGATGAAGAGACTCTCACCACCATTGACAAGTTCTTTGAAAACAGCCTGAACGTGTCTGAAACCTCCAGGCAGCTTTATATCCACCGGAACACCCTGGTATATCGTCTGGACAAGCTTCAGAAAAGCACCGGTCTGGATCTGCGGATATTTGAGGACGCGATCACCTTCAAGATTGCCCTGATGGTTGTCCGCTATATGAAGTACATGGAAACACTCGAATACTGATCCTCCGGCCCCTGCAGGCGTTTTCCCTTGCAGGGGCTGTTTTGGTTTTTCTTCTGAGCCAAGGCACTGTGCATAAATGACCAATACATCTGATTTGTCTGAATCCGCCCAGGCTGCGTTGTCGTCAACCGTCGATGTAAGCGGGGATCATCCTTATACAGTTTTCTCTTTATATGTTATCATGAAGCGTTTGTCAAGAGGTAATCATTGGTTACTGTGTCTGGCCGGTTTCTGTTCACTCCACCTCTCAGGCATACGGAAATCGTTACTATTCACGGATTAACCGTAAAGCCACGCGCGGGCGAATGGTACCCGAAATGGCACGTTCCCACTCGTCCTCGGCGTAGCGGTA
>CACZQU010000090.1 GCA_902783305.1 uncultured Lachnospiraceae bacterium
ACCTCGGGAAGGAAAGACTGTGCCCGCGGCTGTCCCTGCCGGTCACGGTTCACGAAAGGATCCGCCCCGTTGAAGTTATCCATTCTCCAAAAGGAGAAACCATCCTGGATATGGGTCAGAATATGGTGGGCTGGATCTGCTTCCGCAGCCATGCGGCAGAGGGTGAGAGAATCAGCCTTCAGACCGGCGAGGTTCTGCAGGACGGCTGTTTCTACAATGAAAACCTGCGTACCGCGAAATCGGAATTTGTCTATATTTCCGATGGAAAAGAGCGCATGGTCCGCCAGCACTTCACTTTTTATGGCTTTCGGTTTGTAAAGGTCGAGGGTTGGGACGGCGAACCCGTTCCGGAGGATTTCGAAGGGTGGGTACTCCACTCTGACATGGAAGAGCTAAGCGAGCTGACTACCTCGGATCCCCTGGTCAATCAGCTCATTCACAACGCGAAATGGGGAATGAAAGGAAATTTTCTGGATATCCCGACGGATTGCCCGCAGAGAGATGAACGTTACGGATGGACAGGAGATGCCCAGATTTTTTCCGGCACAGCCTGTTATTTTATGGATACTTATGCTTTTTATACCAAATATGGCAAGGACATCTACGCGGAGCAGCGCAAGCTTGGCGGAAGCGTCCCGGACGTGGTTCCTGTCTGCCATTATCCCGGAGATGCCTCCACGGCCTGGGCAGACGCGGCGACGATCATCCCCTGGAATGTTTACCTTCATTATGGAGATAAAGGAATCCTGCGGCGCCAGTACAAGAGTATGAAGGCCTGGGTGGACTATATGAAGCAGGAGGACGACAAGGACGGCGGAAAACGGCTCTGGCTGACGGGAACGCACTACGCAGACTGGCTGGCGCTGGACGGCAGTTACCCCGGCGGCGTGTACGGAGCGACAGATCCGGGTTACATTGCCTCGGCCTACTACTGCTTTTCCACCAGAATCCTGGCCAAATCCGCAAGGATACTCGGTATGGAGGACGATGCCCGTACCTATGACCTCCTGGCAAGGGAAATTTACGATGCCATCACCAGAGAATACTTTACCCCTGGCGGGCGTCTCGCCGTAGATACCATGACAGGATATACGCTTGCCCTGTACATGGGGCTTTCGCCGGACTACGCTTACGAAAAGGTCTGCAAGGGTCTTCTGAACAAGCTGAAAAAGAACTTCTACCATCTGGAAACCGGCTTTGTCGGGACGCCTTATCTGTGTCATGCCCTCTCTGCCAACGGAATGAACGACATTGCGTACCATCTGGTGCTGGAAAAAGGATATCCCGGATGGCTCTATGAGGTGCTCATGGGTGCCACTACCGTCTGGGAGAGGTGGAACTCCATCCAGCCGGACGGAAAAATCAGCGGTACGGAGATGAATTCCCTGAACCACTACTCCTACGGGTCAATCGTGGAATGGATGTTTGCCCGGATGGCGGGTATCCGTCCCTGTGAGGATCAGCCGGGATTCAAGCGCTTCCAGATCGCCCCGAAGCCCGATTACCAGATCCCGAAAGTGGAAGCAAAGCTCCGTTCCGCCTCCGGCATGATCATTTCCGCCTGGGAAATCGTGGGAAAACAGCTGAAGCTCCGCTTTGAGGTTCCCTTTGACACCAGCGCCGAGATCGTTCTCCCTGATGTGGAGGAGAAGACCATCCGCAGCCTGTGGCAGCAGGGCGGATACGGAGTGTACGACGGGATCCAGGAAGGAAAGGACGTCTGCCTCAAAGCAGAACCGGGAGTATATGAATTTTCCTATGAGCCCACCGTACCATACCGCAAAACCTACAGTCTGGACTCTCCTTTTGCGGAGCTCAAAGCCAACCCCGCAACCAGAGCCATTCTCGATGCGGAATATCCGACAAAAGAAGACCACATTCCTTTTGAAAAAGAGCTCTGTACTCTGGAAGAGCTGACCTGGAGTCCATTTACCTGCATCCCCGAGGAGCAGCGCCGGAAAATCGACAGGCTGCTCAGAGAAGTGGAGTAAGACTCCGGCCGTGATCCTGGAATCTTTTTGTCCGGCTGTCCCGCACCGATCCTCCGAAACGCCGGTGGTAATGATGAAGGAGCCTGCAGCCGGCTGTCACATGACATGATACTATATATGACTCCAGTGCAAAAAGCCATGCTCCACTGCGAGCTTGCTCGCAAGTGGAGTGATGGATTCTTTGCACGCCCCTATATTCG
>CACZQU010000091.1 GCA_902783305.1 uncultured Lachnospiraceae bacterium
ACCTCCGGATGCGCCCAGGCATCCGCACTGTCAAGCGACACATAAAACGGCAGATCTCCGATGATCTTGACCTTTTTGCCTGCCGCGTATGCATGAAGCTTCCTCCACTGCCGGTCAAACTCATACTGCTGAAAGCACGTAAAGCCGATCTCAAGAGCAAGCTTCTCCCGGGCTTCCTTCAGCGCGGCCGCTTCCCGCTTCTTTACCTCTTCCTCCCAGTCCTGCCAGGATACGCCGCCCTGATCCTTCTTGATCGCCGTAAACAGGGCATAATCCTCCAGCCAGAAGGCCTCCCTCCGGCAGAACTGAGCATATTCCTCCTGAAGCTCTTCCTTTTCCCTGAACCGGTCATATGCCTTCCGCAGCACGGTATACCGGTTCTGATAGAGCGCTCCGTAGTCGACCCGTTCCACGTCCGTTCCGAAATCGACGCCGTTCACATCGTCCGGGGTCAGCAGCCCCTCCTCGATCAGATCCTCCAGGGAAATGAAATACGGATTCCCGGCAAACGCCGAAAAGGGCTGGTACGGAGAATCCCCGAACCCGGTCGGCCCGATGGGAAGAATCTGCCAGTAACCCTGACCGGACTGTTCCAGAAAATCCACAAACTCATAAGCTTCTTTGGAAAAGCTCCCGATGCCGAATTTTGACGGCAGGGAAAACACGGGAAACAAAATACCGCTTTCTCTCATTTTATATCCTTTCTCTGTCTGATTCGTCGTTACTCTTCAGTCCTGCATAACAGAGCGGAAAAGTACCATAGCGCGGATTCCGGCTCATCTCCATCATCTGATCCATCCTTATCCTATGACAGTTCTTGATCCTCCGATACGCCATCATCCTCTGACAAGTCTTCATCGTCTGACATGTCTTCATCCTCTGACACGTCTCTATCGTCTGACACGTTTTCATCCTCTGATCCGCAGTCATCCTCCATGGCTTTTTTCCAGAAGCTCTCTCCGCCCCGCCGCGCACGCCACTCCTCCAGGGCAGGAAGCAGATAATCCCGGTACCCAAGACCGATGATCGCGGCAATCGGGATCGCCACCAGGATGCCGAGTACGCCAAGTACCCGTCCGCCGATGATGATGGAGGCCAGAATCCATACGGAGGAAATTCCCAGCATGTTTCCAAACAGCTTCGGCTTGATCACATAACCGTCCACCGTCTGGAGGATCACCGTGAAGATCAGAAACGCCAGGGCATCCCAGGGATTGACCAGAACCAGAATGAGGGCTCCGATCGCCCCGCCTACGATAGGACCGAAGGTCGGAGCCAGATTGGTCAGGCAGATGACCACAGAGATCAGAACCGCATATGGCATCTGCATGATGGTCATAAAAACCGCGTTGGCCACTCCGACGATCAGCGCATCCAGCAGCTCCGACTTGATAAACCTCACGATAATATCATTGCATTGGGAAAGGAACTGAATCGTCTGCTCAAACATTCTCTGGCTGAGCACGGCTTTCCAGAACCGGTGATTGTTCTGCTGAAACGGAAATTTGTCAAAAAGGAAATAAAACGCCAGGATACAGGCAATGACAAAATTAAATATCCCTTTCCCCACGCTGAAGGACGTGTCAAGAATCCGGTTCGCGTTGGCTCCGATCACGTTGGTCAGGTTCTGGGCCATGTCGTTGAGGGTCTGTGTCGTCTCGGAAATATCAAAATTATGCTGCGCCGCAAACTCCCTCAGTCTGTCCAGGGCATCCCGGATCGTCGCACGGTATGTATCCATGTTTCCAAAGATCTTCACCACGCTGTCGATCATCTGCGGCACCAGTCCCACTACGACCAGCGTGACGATCAGGAGAAGCAGGATCAGCACCACGATCACCGAAACATTCCGGTTCAGTGCAGGGGACCTGATCCACCAGAACATTTTCTGCTGAAGCATCTTCACCAGCGGGCTGAGGACATAAGCGATCACCAGTCCCATGAATACCGGGTACACAAAGTATCCCAGAGTCTTGAAGCCGCCCGCGATCCGGTCCATGTGGGTAATCACAACATAAAACAAAATACATACACAGCCTGCCGACACATACAGCAGCCAATGTTTTCGATAATTGACACCGGATTTCTGCACCGATTTCTCCACCGATTTCTCCACCGGTCTCTCCCCCTTATCAATACATGAACGGGTTAATACGTTTCGTTGCCCGTCAGGCAGTCTGAGGATTATTATACTGAAAAAGCCCTTTGCTTTCAACAGCAAATACCAGCTGTCCCGGCAAAGGGCATGGAATGGCTGCTATTCACGGCTTAACCGTAAAGCCACGCGCGGGGAAGGTCAGACTGTGAATAGTAACATAAAATGTGATGATTAACCGTCCATCTCCGGAATTCTCACAGGACAACCCCGTCCTTGAAGATGGAAATATCCCGGTATCCTTTTTTCTCCGACCAGGTCTGCTCTCCGGAAGCGATCTTCAGAACCTTCTCATAAAGCCTGTCGGCGGCAGCGGGAATGCTTTCTCCTTCCGCGACCGTCCCGGCATTGAAATCGATCCATCCGTGCTTTTTCTCAAACAGAGCCGTATTCGTAGCGATCTTTACGGTTGGTGCCGGGGCGCCGAACGGTGTCCCCCTGCCGGTGGTGAAAAGCACCATATGGCATCCGCTGGCCGTCAGGGCTGTTGCGGAGACCAGATCATTGCCGGGACCATAAAGCATATTGAGGCCCTTCGTGTGCACCTGATCTGCGTAATTCAGCACGTCCATGATCGGCGCGCTTCCGCCCTTCTGGACACAGCCGCAGCTTTTGTCCTCCAGGGTGGTGATGCCGCCCTGCTTGTTGCCCGGGCTGGGATTGTCATAGACTACTTCGTTATGGCTGATGAAATAGTGCTTGAAGCCGTTGAGCATGTGGACGGCCTTGTCAAACACCTCTTCGCTTGCGCAGCGGTTCATCAGCATGCCTTCCGCGCCAAACATCTCCGGAACCTCCGTCAGGATCGTCGTGCCGCCCTGGGCACACAGCTTGTCGCTGAAGGCTCCCACCGTAGGATTGGCGGTGATGCCGGACAGTCCGTCCGACCCGCCGCATTTCATTCCGATCACCAGCTCCGACGCGCTGATGGGTTCTCTTGCAAACTGAGAAGCATAGGCCGCGCATTCCTTCAGCAGCGCGGCTCCCGCTTCGAATTCGTCGTCCACCTCCTGGCAGGTCAGGAAGCGGATCCTCTCCTGGTCAAAATCTCCCAGCTCGGCAAGGAACTGCTCATGGGTCAGATTCTCACATCCCAGACCCACGACAAGCACCGCGCCGGCATTGGGATGATTGGCCAGAGCGGCCAGAAGCTTTCTCGTCTGGGCGTGATCCGCTCCGGTCTGAGAGCAGCCGAAGGGATGATTGAAGGCATAAATCCCGTCGATGCTTCCCTGTACCAGATCCTGATTCTCCTGTGCCAGCTGCTTCACCACACCGTTCACACATCCTACGGTAGGGATGATCCAGATCTCATTGCGGATCGCCGCCCTTCCGTCCTTCCTGCGGTATCCCTGGAAGGTGCCGGCCTCCTGCGCGGGCAGGGGACGGACATCCGGATGATAAGTATACTCGATCTCACCCTCCAGGTTTGTCCTGATATTGTGGGTGTGCAGCCAGCTTCCTTTCTTTACGTCCGCGGTGGTGTGTCCGATAGGAAAACCATACTTGACGACGTACTCTCCCTCCGCCAGATCCGAAAGGGCGATCTTATGGCCCTGAGGAATCGGCTCCGCCGCTGTGACCGACACATCGCCAAAGGAGAAGCTCTCTCCCTGCCCGATGGGGGCAAGGGCGACCGCGACATTGTCTTTCTCGTTGATACGGATCATTTTTTCCATGACATACTCCTACGCTCAGACGGTTTCCAGATCAAATCCGAAATATTTCACCGCGTTGTTATAGCAGATTCCCTTGACGATCTTCTCCAGAGCCACCTGATCGTCCGGATATTCTCCGTTCTCAACCCAGCCGCCGATCAATGCGCACATCACGCGGCGGAAATATTCATGCCGGGTATAGGACAAAAAGCTCCGGGAGTCCGTCAGCATCCCGACAAAGCCGGCCAGATAGCCAAGGTTTGCCAGAGAGATCATCTGATCCGTCATTCCGACCTTGTGATCATTGAACCACCATGCGCTGCCCTGCTGGATTTTGGCGGTTGCCGTGCTGTCCTGGAAATTGCCGAGGATCGTCCCGATGGAGGAATTGTCGTTGGGATTGAGGGAGTAGAGAATGGTCTTCGGCAGCTCATCGCTCTTGTTGAGGGAATTCAGGAAATCCGCCATCTCGGAGCTCGGGGCATAGTTGTTGATGCAGTCAAAGCCGGTATCCGGTCCGAGCTTTTTGTACATCGGGGTATTGTTGTCCCTCTTGCAGCCATAGTGAAGCTGCATCACCCATCCGCGGCGGTGATATTCTCTTCCCACCATCTGCATGAAAGCGGTCTTGAACTGCATCTCCTCGGCGCGGGTAATCGTGCCGCCGCCAAGACGCTTCGCAAAAATCGCTTCCAGCTCATCCTCACTTGCCGGAGCATACATGACATATTCCAGCGCATGGTCGGACACGCTGCAGCCTCTCGCGGCAAAATAATCCATACGGACCTTCAGGGCTTCGGCCAGAGTCCGGAAGCTGTCGATTCTGACACCGCTCACCTCAGAGAGCTTCGCCAGGTAATCCAGATACTCGGGCTTCTCCAGGTTCATGGCCTTGTCCGGACGCCATGCCGGAAGGACCTGAACCTCAAACGTATCGTCCGCCGCGATTTTCTCATGGTATTCCAGCGTGTCCACCGGGTCGTCGGTGGTGCAGATCAAGGTCACGCCGGACTGGCGGATCAGCCCGCGGACCGTCATCCCCGGGTCGTTCTGAAGCTTGTCGTTGCACAGGCTCCAGACCTCTTCCGCTGTCCTGCCGTTCAGATATCCCTTGTAGCCGAAGAAGCGTTTCAGCTCCAGATGGCTCCAGTGATACAGCGGGTTTCCAATACCCATCTCGATCGTCTCGGCCCATTTTTGGAATTTTTCCCTGTCGGAGGCATCTCCGGTGATGTATTTCTCGTCCACACCGGCAGAGCGCATCAGACGCCATTTGTAATGGTCGCCGCCCAGCCATACCTGGGTGATGTTCTCAAACCGGCGGTCTTCAAAGATTTCCTTAGGATTGATATGGCAGTGATAATCCAGAATCGGCATATGCTCCGCATAATCGTGATAGATCTGCTGCGCCGCCGGAGTGCTGAGCAGGAATTCCTCATCCATGAATGCTTTCATTCTAATCTCCTTTCCTTCCGGACTTTTCAAAGACAGGAAGCATATGCTGCCTTCGCGCCCTTCTCACGGATCATTTTCAGTCCGTCCACGACCGCTTTTTCCAGTCCGTCGATCTTCGTCAGATCCTGATCCCACATCTGCTCATTGGTCAGGACCGCGTGAACCAGATCCTCGGGGCTGTCGGCGCGATGGTCATAGAAAAAGTCAAGTGCCCAGGCATCATCCGAAATCGTATACTCATTTCCGGAGGGACGTCTGCAGACCAGACCGCTGTCCGTGCGGGCCTGAATATCGCTGGAATAGAACGCGATATACGCAGCCAGAGACATGGTCAGGCACTTCGGAAGCTTTCCTTCCTTCTCGATATAGGACAGGAAGGAGGGCATATTCCTCGCTTTCCACTTGGAGGTGGAATTCAGGCTGATGCTCATCAGCTCATGATTGACGAAAGGATTGTTGAAGCGGTCCTCAACCGCGGCGGCAAACTCGTCGAGATCCTTTTTGTCCAGCGGCAGGGTCGGGATGATCTCTTCATTCAGCATCTTGTTCATGAAGCCCTTGACGGTATCGTCGTGCATGCAGTCACGTACGATGTCAAAGCCTGCCAGATACGCTCCCAGGACAAAGCCGGTATGGGCTCCGTTCAGGATGCGGACCTTCCTCTTCTTATAAGGAGTGACATCCGGAACCACATGGACATTCAGGCCGGCCTTTTTAAACGGAAGGCGGTCCTCGAGCTCAGCCGGCCCTTCGATGATCCATACCCCGAAGCACTCGCCGACGTCCGTCAGGTCGTCCAGGTAGCCATTCGCCTCGTCCAGGGCGGCCTTTTCCTGAGGATCACGGATCCTGCCCGGAACGATTCTGTCTACCAGGGTCGAGCAGAAGATGCAGCTGTCGCAATAGGCCTTGAACTCATCGGACAGTCCCCACTGTTCAATATACTGACCGACGCATTTGCGCAGCTCTTTGCCGTTGTTGTCGATCAGCTCGCAGGAAAGGATGACAAGCGGAGCTTTTCCGGCCTTGAAGCGGGCATACAGCACCTGGGTCAGCTTGGCCGGGAAGGAGGACGGAGGACAATCCTCCAGCTTGCAGGAAGGATCATAGACGATTCCCGCTTCCGTCGTATTGGAAACGATGTACTCCAGGTCATCGGAGACAGCGACTTCCATCATCTTGTCATAGTCTTCCTTCACATAAGGATTCATCGCGCGGCTGCAGGAAGAGATGACACGCTTTTCATCCACCTTCTGCCCCTTCTCGGAGCCCCTTAAATACAGGGTGTACAGTCCCTCCTGCGCATTGATCATTTCAGAAAGGCCGGACGGGATCGGCTGCAGAAGGACAATCTTGCCGTTCCATCCCGCTTTTTCATTTGCGACATCAAACCAATAGTCCACAAAAGCCCGAAGGAAATTTCCTTCCCCGTACTGCAGAACCTTTTCCGGAGCATCCTTAAGGATATATCCGTCATATCCGGTTTTTTCCAGAACTGCATAATTCAGTTTCTCCATGCCGTTTTATTCCTCCTTTTCACCTGTGCGCTTCTGCCAGAAGCTCTGATCAGAATCAGATTCGCCGGCTGTTCATTCTGACGGAAAGCTCACGCCTTTTTTCCGGCAGCAGCCTGCAAATTGAACAGCCGCAAGTACTTCTATAATAGCATGTAACAGTAAAATCATGCAATTATAATATTACGAATGCGTCAGAAATTATACCGGATTCCGATAAGAGTCAGCCCATGAGCAGGAGCAGTCGGTCCGGCGGCCTCCCGGTCGCGGGCGTCAAGGATATCCCGCATTCTTTCCGGAGGATACTGGCCGTTTCCGATTTCGATCAGGGTTCCCGCAAGAATCCGGACCATATTGTAGAGAAAGCCTGTCCCGCTCACCTCAATGGTGATGATATCCGAGTCCCGCCAGACATCCATCGCGGTGATCGTGCGCACCGTCGATCTGACCTGAGCGCCGGAGCCGCAGAAGCTCGCGAAATCGTGCCGGCCGATCACGTAGGAAACCGCTTCCCTCATCAGATCCACATCCAGCTTATAATGGTAAAAATACGAATACAGGCGTTCCGTAGGTATAGGGAAACGCCTGTTCAGAATCCGGTATTGATAGGTTTTTTCACTGTCACAGTAACGGGGATGAAAATCCGGCTCCACTTCCTCGGAAAGCTGGATCCGGATATCCTCCGGAAGAAACTGGTTGAGCGCATAGGATATTTTCTCACCGGGAATCCGGGTATTCGTATCAAACACCGCGACATTTCCCATTGCGTGCACTCCGGCATCCGTCCGGCTTGCTCCCATCACCTCGATCGTGTCTCCCAGAAGCTTTGAGAGTGTCTCATTCAGGACGCCCTGTATGGTCACCGCGTTTGGCTGAATCTGCCATCCGCTGTACTTGGTACCGTCGTAAGCGACGACAATGCCGATTCTTTTCATCCTTATAACCCCAGAACGCAAAACAGAATGCTGATTCCCAGATATGCTGCCAGAATCAGAAAGGCCATCCGGTCAGCCAGTGTATACACCAGGGGCTTCATCTGCGTACGATGATCCCCTCCGTGATAGCATCGCGCCTCCATCGCCATGGCGAGATCATTGGCCCTGCGGAACGCGGAGATAAACAAAGGGACCAGCAGCGGAATCATGCTTTTCACCTTCCGGATAATTCCTCCGCTCTCAAAATCGGCTCCCCGGGCGATCTGGGCGCACCGGATCTTATCCGTCTCCTCCATCAGAATCGGAATAAAGCGCAGGGCGATGGACATCATCATTGCCAGCTCATGTACCGGGACGTGGATCCGGCGCAGCGGACGCATCAGAGCCTCCATCGCGTTGGTCAGCTGGTTCGGGGTGGTGGTAAGCGTCATGACGGAAGACCCCGTGACCAGATAGATCAGACGGATGGCCATCCTTACCGCGAGGGAAATCCCCTCCCGGGTTCCTCTCAGAAACCAGACCCGGAAAACCTCCTCGCCCGGAGTCAGAAAGATGTTGAACGCGCAGGTCAGGACCAGCAGAAACATAATCGCCCGAAGTCCCTTGAGCAGGAATTTCACCGGAACCGTGGAAAGAGCGATCACCGAGAACAGGAAAACCGTCGCTACCCCATAGCCGGCAAAGGAAGAGAAAAGAAACACCGAAATAATAAAAACCAGCGTCCCGATCAGCTTGACTCTCGGATCCAGCCGATGGATTACGGATTCGCCCGGATAGTACTGGCCCAGGGTGATATCCTTAAACATCCGCCCCACCTCCTTTGAACCGGATCCCCTTCTTTTCAAGGGCGCTCAGAATCGAATTCACGGCCTCCTTCATCGTATCGGCGCCGGGATCCACCTCCCACCCCTCCTCGTGGAGGGCATGCATGATATAGGTGATCTGGGGGACAGCCAGACCCATCTCCTCCAGCTCCCGGATATGCCTGAACACCTCCCTGGGCGCATCGTCAAAAGCCGCCTCCCCGTGGTTCATCACGATCAGCCGGCCTGCGTAATTGGCGATATCCTCCATACTGTGGGAAACCAGGACTACCGTGATCCCCCGGTCCTGCCGGAGCTGTGCGATCTGATCCAGGATCTCATCCCTTCCCTTAGGATCGAGACCCGCCGTCGGTTCGTCCAGTACAAGGAACCGGGGATTCATCGCCAGAACGCCTGCGATCGCCGCCCGCTTTTTCTGCCCCCCTGACAGCTCGAAGGGAGACTGTCTGAAGTATTTCTCCTTCAGTCCCACCTGCCGCAAGGCAGCTATGGCGTCTTCCTCTGCTTCCTGCCTGCTTTTTCCCTGGTTCATCGGCCCGAAGCATACATCCGAAAGGACGTCGTTTTCAAACAGCTGATGCTCCGCATACTGAAAAACCAGTCCCACTTCACTGCGGAGCTTCTGCCTGTCATACTCTTCTCCCCAGACATCCTCCCCGTTGTAAAGGACCTGTCCCTCCGTGGGACGGATCAGGGCATTGAAATGCTGAATCAGGGTGGATTTCCCGCTCCCTGTATGACCGATCACGCCGATGAACTGATTCTCCGGAATCAACAGGTTGATCTCCTTCAGCGCGTGAACGGCGAAGGAGGTGCCGGGACTGTAGGTATAACTGACTGACTTCAGCTCAATTCCCATATACTGCTAATCTCCTTTGGTAAAGTTAAGTTGACAACTGACGATATCCATCCGGATGCCGGTTTGGCTGTCCGCCGCTTCGCCCGCAAGACCCGGCTTCACGTCGCGGCTTCGGACGGTTTCCGGCTCCCTTATGCCGGCCTCTCAAGCGCCTTGAGAGACTGTGCCAGCTCCTGTGTCGTCAGGATTCCCGCCGGAACCGGAACTCCGGACAGCCTGAGCTCATGGGCGAGAAGCGTGACCCACGGCACGCCCAGACGCAGCTCCTTCAGCTGCTCCACCTGGGAAAAAATCTCCTTCGGCGTACCCTGCATGGCAATCCTTCCCCGGTCCATGACATAGACACGGTCGGAATAGATCACTTCCTCCATGTAATGCGTGATCAGGATCACGGTGATTTTTTCCTGACGGTTCAGGGCTCTCACCGCGTCAATCACCTCCCGGCGTCCGCTGGGATCCAGCATCGCTGTAGGCTCGTCCAGAATGATACATTTCGGCCGCATCGCCATCACTCCGGCAATGGCGACCCTCTGCTTCTGCCCTCCGGACAGGCGGTTGGGAGAATGGAGACGGTATGCGGTCATTCCCACCGCTTCAAGGCTGCTGTCCACCCTCTTCCAGATCTCCTGCGTAGGCAGGCCGATGTTTTCCGGTCCGAAGCCCACATCCTCCTCCACGACGGAAGCGATGATCTGGTTGTCCGGATTCTGAAAAACCATTCCGGCCTTCTGACGGATTTTCCACAGCTCCGGCTCCTTTGAGGTATCCATTCCCTCAATCCAGATCGTTCCCTCCGAGGGGAGCAGCAGCGCATTCATATGCTTGGCCAGGGTCGACTTCCCCGAACCGTTATGACCAAGGATGGAAATAAAATCCCCTTCCTGGATATCCAGGTTCACATCGTCCACAGCCCGCTGTTTATCCGTGACGACACCGTCATCGTCATAACGGAGATAATCAAACCCCAGCTTCAGTGCTTTCACGATTCCCATGACTCGTCTCTTCCTCTATGCTTTTGACCGGATCCGCTTTTTCCATACCCGTAAGCTCATCCGCCAGCCTCCAGATCTCCTCCCGTCCCTGCTTCGTCACGGCGGAAAACGGAATCACGATATCCTCGCTCTTCATGCCAAGCCCCTGCCGTACTGCCCGAAGATTTTTGGCCAGCTGGCTCCTTTTCAGCTTGTCCGCCTTCGTAGCGATAATCACGGGGCGGTATCCGTGATAAACCATCCATTCCACCATCTGCCTGTCATTGGCCGAAGGATCATGGCGGATATCGATCAGCAGGAAAACCGCCTTCAGCTCTTTGGAAACGCGGAAATATTTTTCCACCATCCTGCCCCATTTTTCCTTTTCCGACACCGAGGCCCGGGCATAGCCATAGCCGGGCAGGTCGACAAGGTAAATCAGATCATTGATGTTGTAAAAGTTGATGGTCTGGGTTTTCCCCGGTTGGGAGCTGGTACGGGCAAGGGATTTGCGGTTCATCAGAGCGTTGATAAGGGATGATTTTCCCACATTGGACTTCCCGGCGAACGCAATCTCAGGCCTTCCCGTCTCCGGAATCTTGCTGGTCACTCCGCAGACAATGTCCAGGGATACCTTTTTGATCACCATGCTGTTTTCCTCCTTTTCAGGGTGAGTCATGGGGACGGTTCTTAACTGACTCACTCTGTGAATCACCGTGAACTGTCCCTGTGACTCACCCCGCTCACCCCGAACCACTCTTACCGGCGAATCATGGGACGGTTTTCACCGACTCACTTTGTGGGGCACCAGGAACCGTCCCTATGACTCACCTGAAAGCCCGTGAAGTCACATCCTGCATCCTGCCGACATAGGTAATGACAAGTCCCTGGGTGATCTCATGCTCCATCTCTTCGATATCCGGCTGATTATCCACAGGGACCAGAACCTCCCGGATCCCGGCATATTTCGCGGCAAGGAGCTTCTCCTTCAGTCCGCCGATGGGAAGCACCCTTCCCCGGAGCGTAATCTCTCCTGTCATGGCCAGATCTGCCCTCACCGGGCGGTTCGCGATCGCGGAAAGCATCGCTGTCGCCATGGTGATTCCGGCGGAGGGGCCGTCCTTCGGAACCGCGCCTTCCGGGATATGGATATGCAGGTCATTTTCCTTGAAAAATTCCTGAGAAATGCCGTACTGGTCCGCGACGGACCGGATATAGCTGATCCCGGCCTGGGCAGACTCCTTCATCACGTCGCCAAGCTGGCCGGTCAGCATCACTTCACCCTTCCCCGGCATGACATTCACTTCGATTTCCAGGGTATCGCCGCCTGCCTGGGTCCAGGCAAGTCCCCGGGCGATCCCTACCTCGTCCTTCCGGTTTGCCATCAGGTAGCGAAAGCGCGGCTTTCCGAGAAAATCCTGAAGATTTCTCACCGTAACCCGGTTCCTTTCCGATCCGTCCTCCAGGATCATACGGGCTGTTTTCCGGCAGATCCTGCCGATCATCCGCTCCAGGTTTCTTACCCCGGCTTCCCTGGTGTACTGATGGATGATCTGATCCAGGCAAGGGTCTGAGATCGTCAGGATTCCCTTCCCGATTCCGTTTTCCTTCATCTGCTTGGGAATCAGATGCTCCTTCGCGATATGCATCTTTTCATTGCCCGTGTATCCGGGGATCTCGATCAGCTCCATACG